>NZ_DIAC01000051.1:45679-51299 GCF_002414625.1 Methylophaga sp. UBA5088
TGAATTGAATACCTTTCTTAGCAAGGTTGTGATTTAAATCATTCAGTGAGGCTGCTTTCAAACCAAGTTTGGCCTCAGACTCATTATGTTGCAGCCATTGTTTGGGTGTCGCAATAAACAAAACCTGAATATCGCCACGCTGCTGTGCTAAAGCGAAGGCAGGATTGTCATCTAAACGTAGATCATTTCTTAACCAGACTAAATGTGATGCTGACATTAGGTATCCTTATTCTTTTTGTCGATATGCTGAAATAACCATGCGGCTCGTTCACGGATGGCGTGTTGTTCTTTATGTGATTTCTTTTCCCAGTTTTTTGCTTGCATCGCCAGCCGAGGGTTGTGACTAATGAGGTCATTATGCTGATCGATAAAATACCAATACAAGGTAGTAAAAGGGCAAGCTTTATCGCCAGAAGCTTGTTTTGGGTCGAATGGACAATGCTGACAGTAGTTTGACATGCGGTTGATATAAGCACCGCTGGCAATATACGGTTTACTGCCAACTATTCCGCCATCAGCGTATTGACTCATACCTAGCGTATTCGGCACTTCTACCCAACTGACGGCATCAACATACATGCCCAGATACCATTGATGAATGTGTTTGGGGGCGACTTGCCACAACAGAGCAAATAAGCCCGTTACCATAAGCCGCTGAATGTGATGTCCGTAACCATAATCAATGACTTGTTTTATGGCTTGATGTAAACAGTGCATATCCGTATCTGCTGTCCAGTAAAACGCAGGTAAATCACGTTTGGCATCGAGCGCGTTAAACTGAAGCCAATCCTTTCGATGTGCCCAATATAAGCCCCTGACATATTCTCGCCAGCCCAATATTTGTCGAATAAAACCTTCTACCGCGTTGAGAGGTGCTTTGTTTTTTTGATAAAGCTCTTCTGCAGCATCGATCACTTCCTGCGGATCTAACAGTTTAAGGTTTAAGCTGGCCGATAAGCGCGCGTGATATAAAAAAGGCTGATCCGTCCACATTGCATCTTGGTAATCGCCGAACGAAGGCAGATAGTGGTCGATAAAGTGGCGTAATTGAATCAACGCCTGGCGACGCGTAACTGGCCAGTTAAACGTATCGAGCTTGCCTGGCAGTTGTGAGAAGTGTTTCTCTACGATGTCGATAACATCCTGTGTGATGTCATCGACAGAATAGTTTGGATTCTCTTTGATTGGGTCTGGACCCTGTTTGGCAAAGCTTTGCCGATTCGATTTATCAAAATTCCATTGCCCGCCAGTGGGTTTGTCCTGTTCCATCAGAATGTGGCGTGATTCACGTAAATGGCGATACCAGTATTCCATGGTGGGTTTTTTACGTTGTTTTAACCACTGACTGAACTCGCCACGTTTGGCGATGAAATGTTTGTCTTCTAACCAGTCTATCTTTAAATGATGTTGTTTTACGACGTGTTCAATTTCCTGCATAACCAGATAATCGCCAGGTAATACGCAACGTATTTCCGTAATGTCGTGCTGATTAAATGTATGAGTTAAAACCTCGGAAAACGAGTTGAAGCCATCCGTGATGCGATAGTAGATTAAATCAAACGCTTTTTTTTCTATCTCTTTAGCAAAGTGCCGCATGGCAGAGAGGAAGATAACGGTTCTGTTTTTATTTGATGCTGGCTGCAGAGAGGCTTGAGCGACTTCTGCCATCCAGAAAATATCAGTGGCTTTATCAACATCCTGCCAGATAAGACTATTCCAATTGAGTTGATCGCCTAGAATGATATTCAGCCTCACCCGTGTTACCCCCAACTATTCATGGAAACACTGGTTGAATTTTCCAGTGGATGAATCCTGAGATAGGGAAAGTGACTCAGTTTTGTAGGGGCCAGGAAGCGTAATAAAATTTTATAGGTATCAATATCAAAGAAGATCGAATCCTGCGGCTGCTTCAACAACCGGGTGTTTGGCGTGTTATGACTGTCTACCTGTCCCAGATAACACCATTGATCGATAAGATGAAAATGACTATCGACGCCGTTGTTCATTGGAGATTGTTCTTCCACAATAATTGGCGTTGACCATGGCCATTGCTGATTTTTGATGTGGGTCAAGGCCATATCGACACGCAGATTATAAAGCTTTGCTTGCTCTTTACCACAACAGGCACCGAGACATTTTTTTAGCTGATAACTAAAACAAGGACCGGATGCTTTCTTTTCTATGTGGCAGAGACGTTGGCATAGTTTGTATTGAGAGATGAGGTCTAATAACTTGGTTTGTGCTTGTTTTTTACTGCGAAACAGCCCGTATTTGCTAGTAATATCAAAAGCATCCGTCATATCAGCCAGCATAATATCTAATTCAGCATAACCGTCTTTATTAAGCGTTTTGTTGATTTGATACAGTTTTTTTATTTTGGTTTGGCGACGGTTGTAACGCGGTGAAGTTTGTTTGATGTAGCTGTTTTCCAATAACTGAGCGCCAAAATCAGAGGGTGTTTCAATCCAATCGATATGATGTAACTGCTGGCTGATATCAAGTTCTTTGTGATGCCGATGATCTGCTGAAAAATGGCTGAGTACACGCTCCTTAATATTGACAGATTTACCGATGTAGAGCAGTGTGCCGCCTTCATCATAGAACTGATAAATACCCGGCTTTTCGGGTAATTTCTGTATAAGCGTATTATCAAGATGGCTCGGTAGACTGGGTCGTTTTAATATATCGGCAATTGTCTGCTGGATGACTGCTGCATCGATTTGTTGTTGGATGAGAGTGAAATACGTCAGAATAACTTCCGTATCAGCCATTGCTCGATGCCGATCTTTCACGGCAATCTGATGGCGCTGGATGATTTTATCCAGGCTATGCCTTTGATGTTGAGGGAAAAGTCGTCGACTAAGTTTTACCGAGCACAGTGTTTTGGCTGAATAATCATAGCCTGCGCGTTTAAATTCCTGCTTGAGGAAACTGTAGTCAAAACGGGCATTGTGAGCAACCAGAATAACGTTTTGCAGACGTTGATATAAGGATTCAGCTATATCCTCAAAGGCGGGAGCATTAGCCACCATCTCATCATTAATGCCTGTGATTTTGTGAATCCATGGTGGGATGGGGCGCCCAGGATTAATTAAGCTTTGCCAGCGCGACTGAACTTCACCGCCTTTAATCTCAATCAGTCCTATTTCAGTAATGCGATCCCGACTGGCCCGACCACCGGTGGTTTCACAGTCCAATAAAATCATGTGCTCAGGGAAACAAGTCAGCTTAGTCATGATGCGAGACGGATGAACGAGTATGTCGACGACAGCGTTGTGAACAATAGACGACATTATCCCAATTTCGCTGCCATTTTTTACGCCATGTAAACGGCCTTTGACAGATAGGACAAATTTTGACGGGGAGTGTGGCTTTGGTGTGTGTCACAACTATTCACTAAATAATTTCACAGATAGCTTGTCGTGCTATCTGTGAAATCAATGTGAACAGCTTATTCTGCTTCAGGAAGCTTAATAAAGAGTTCGCGGTAATGTTCTAATTCGCGAATAGAGTCTTTGATGTCATCCATAGCAAGATGTGATGAGCGTTTTTTAAAACTTTTTTCGACCTTAGGAGCCCAGCGTCGAGCCAGTTCTTTAAGGCTGCTGACATCAAGGTTGCGGTAATGAAAATAGGCTTCCAGATCAGGCATGCATCGAGCCAGGAATCGACGATCCTGACAGATGCTGTTTCCGCACATTGGCGAGACACCTGCAGGAACGTATTTTTTCAGAAATTCAATGGTCTGTTGTTCAGCATCCGCTTCATTAAGTGTGCTGTTACGAACACGCTCAACCAAACCGGATTTGCCATGCTGGCGGGTATTCCACTCATCCATGCCATCAAGAATAGCATCGTCTTGATGAATGGCTAATATCGGGCCTTCTGCTAACACATTGAGATGTGCATCTGTCACAATGGTGGCTATTTCAATGATATCGTCATTATTAGTATCAAGACCGGTCATCTCCAGATCGATCCATATGAGATTGTTTTTACTTTTGGCCATGGGCTCCGTCTTTTTTTTGAGTTGGACTTAGACTGGTTGAACTTACTTGCCTGTGATTGTATCAAAGGCTACTCTGCATGACATTTTATAAAGATTCAAATTGGATAGATATTTATGAACGAATTTAGCTGGATATTTTTAGCGGCTTTGTTTTTGATGACAGCAACTGAACTCTGGTTATCAATGCGTCAAGGTAAACATGTTCAGGCGCATCGCAATAAAGTGCCAAAAGCCTTTGAAGAACAGATTAGTCTTAGCGCTCACCAAAAAGCGGCAGATTATACTGTGGCAAAAGGTCGCTTTGGCCGCAAAGAAAATGTTTATGGCGTGATTATCCTGCTGGCATGGACATTTGGCGGTGGTCTGTCCTTACTCTCGACAGCTTGGGATGGACTGGGTCTATCGCCCATGCTGACCGGTATATTATTTCTATTGAGCTTTATTGTCATTGGTTCATTATTAGACTTACCATTTTCTTATTACAGAACATTTGTTTTAGAGGATAAGTTTGGTTTCAACCGTAATACCCCGGCTCTGTTCTTCTCTGACTTTATTAAACAAACATTGTTGACCCTTATCATGGGTGCCTTATTGATTTGGGTCGCCTTGTGGATGATGCAAAGCACAGGTGAATTCTGGTGGCTGTACCTTTGGGCGGCTTGGATTGGCTTTGCCTTGTTTATGATGTGGGCTTATCCTGCCTTTATTGCCCCTTTGTTCAATAAATTTACGCCACTGGAGGATGCCAATTTACAGCAACGTGTGGAAAATTTATTAGCCCGGTGTGGTTTCAAAAGCCAAGGTATTTTTGTGATGGATGGTTCACGTCGCAGCGGTCATGGCAACGCTTACTTTACAGGACTGGGAAGCAATAAACGCATTGTTTTCTTCGATACCTTACTCAATACGTTAAATGAAGACCAAATTGAAGCTGTATTAGCGCACGAGTTGGGCCATTTCCGTCGCAAGCATGTGGTCAAAAATATGGTGGTGATGGCTGTGATTAGTTTGATTGGTCTGGCATTGCTGGGCTGGGCATCAAATCAGACCTGGTTCTATGAAGGCTTGGGGGTTAGCCAGCAGTCGAATGCTATGGCACTTGCCTTGTTCATGTTAGTCATCCCCGTATTTATGTTCTTTTTACACCCACTGATGACATCCTTGTCTCGTAAATATGAGTATGAAGCCGATGCCTATGCTGCCTCGGTATCAAGTGCAGATGATCTGATCGCGGCATTGGTGGCGTTATATAAAGAAAATGCCAGTACCTTAACTCCGGATCCACTGGTTTCTGCTGTTTATGATTCGCATCCTCCGGCGGCTATGCGGATTGCTCACTTACAAACGAACTCTGCCTGATATGTTGCAAAAAACAGTGACCTTTTTTGGCGGACTGGTGTTATGCACTATCGTGCATGCCAATGGTAAACAGTTGCATGATGCTGCTTGCTTGCAGTGTCATGCATCATTGAGCGGTGGTGATGCATACCAGTTATACAGCCGAGATGAGAAAAATATTAAAAGTTTAGCCGCGCTTGAGAAGCGTGTTTCGTATTGTGCCAAAGCAGCAGATGTTAGCTGGAATGAGCAACAAAAACGCGCGGTGGTTGA
>NZ_DIAC01000051.1:51404-53809 GCF_002414625.1 Methylophaga sp. UBA5088
GCGGTGGTTGATTATTTAAATTCGACTTTTTATCACCTTAAATAAAATTCACTTGATTACGGCCGTCTGCTTTTGAGCGATAAAGCGCCTGATCAGCACGTTCAATCAAACTAATCGGTGTATCGTTGTTTTGATAAGTGCTGATGCCTGCAGACACTGTCACTTGTCCAATAGACTCATGGCTGCCTTTTTTCTTCAGGCGGCTTGCCGCAAATTTCTCACGAATCTTTTCCGTGATCATAAAGGTCTCTTCGAGACTGCAATGAACAAATAGCATAGCCAATTCTTCACCGCCAAAACGAGCCGCAATATGAATGTCATTAGAGTGACTTTTTAATAGTGAGGCAAAAAACTGTAGGACTTTATCACCCAGTAAATGTCCAAAACTGTCATTCAGTCGTTTGAACTTATCGATATCGAATAAAACAAGACTAAACGCATGACCTTTGCTACATAGCTTTTGAAGCTCATTATCAAAAGCTCCCCGATTAAGCAGCCCCGTTAGATTATCTGTTCTTGCCATTTCTTTAACAGCTTCCAACTCTTGTCTGAGTTTCATTATCTCTTCTGTTGAGCGCGTCAATTCAGTCTTTAGCTCACCACTGCTATTGGTAATTTGTTGGGTATTGGTCAAGATCTGGCTGACCAGTGTTTTTAGTTCATCAATATCATTACAGCTTTCTAGTTTTACCTGGCTTTGAGTCAGGCCTTCATTACATTCTGAGGCTGCAGCTTCAACTCTACTGATATTTTCCAGCGTATTATCAACAACCAGCTTCAGCCCATTATTCGTATTACTGAGACGTTCAGGCATGCCCATCAGCACATATTTCTCATAAAGATATTGTGTCACTTCCGGGGTAATGGGGTCATTTTTCTTTAAACGGGTATCAATGCTGTTCACCAAATCCTGATTGTCACCTGACACATATTCGTACCAGACGGCATAGTTCACGGGGGTGATCGGCGTCTGGTAACGATTAGCCAGTAATAAGCTCTGACGAAGATTTTCTGAGGCTTGTTGAAACGCGTGTTGATAAACAGGGGGGAACGATAAAGTTTTGCTCACTTGCTATATTCCATGTTGGCAACTCTTTAGAAGAATTCACTAATTTGTTAATTAAATCAAGTATCTCGTGGTCGTTTACTGCACCACCAGACAAGGCACGCCAGTAGAACGGTGATGAAGGGTAAAACAGTTAAGATCGTTTTGCTGGATAACATTAGCTGAGCTGCGATAAACGTCACAATCAGACAAGCTATCATCACGAGATTTTGGATCCAGTTATTACCTGCCAATACAGTGCCGAGTATTCGCTCAGGAGAATGTGACTGTATAAGCGCATTGAGCGGAATAATAAATAGGCCACCAAATAAACCAAAGCAGAAAATTGAGACTGCAAATGCCGAGACGGAACTCAGTGTAGGGATAATAAAAAGAATAATACTCATACCTATCGCACCCAAAGGTATGAGAGAGGTTTTTATCAGGCCATGCTTGCCTGTACCTGCCAATAACGAACCGACGACAATGCCAATGCCTGAGCAAGCCAATAAGCCTTGAATTATCATCGTATTATTTTCAGCCAATACCATTTTTGCAAAGGCAGGAAATACGGCGAGAAATGTTTGCGAAATTCCCCAAAAGAATGACAGCCCCAATACGGAGTACCAAATAACCGGATTGGTATATAAGTTTTTCACATTTGTTTTTAGCAAATAACCTTTGATGTAATCTTTCCAGGGAAACCGTGTGAAATCAGTCGACTTCTTTGTATCAGTCAATCGGCAAGCGAGGCGCCACTCTACAATAGATAGAATCACCAACAACCAACCTGCCGGGGCGATATGACGCAGTAACGAAACCTCATCATGATATGGCTGGTCTATCAACAACCATTCAAACAACACGGTAAAAACAATAATTCCACCCAAGATGGCAACAATCGTCGTCGCTTGAATAAAGCCATTGGCTGCGGATAAATGCTTGTCACCACCAAGTTGCCGTATATAACCATACTTGGCGGGAGAATAGAGCGCACTTTGAATGGCCAGTATTAACGTCATGAAAAAGGCAAATAAAAACCAGCCCTGATAGTAAGCTAGCGTAATCAACAAGGTAATGATGATGGCTGAGAAAGCCGATGCTTTCATGATGAAAGGTTTGGAAAAACGATCAGAAAGATAGCCGGCCGGGCTGAATAAGAAAATAAAGGGTAAGAGAATGAGTCCATTCACAATCGCCGTCAACGCCACCTGCGTTTGATCATCATATATCTTAAAAATCGTGTTCTGAATGATGATTTTATGGCCCAAATCCACCATGGCATTAATAAAAGCGACGGCAATAAAGCTCATAAAGCCCGGTAATTTTACCGTGCTTAATAAGGAAGAATGTTTCAAAT
>NZ_DIAC01000051.1:53965-54317 GCF_002414625.1 Methylophaga sp. UBA5088
CATCACAATGAGCATGATGTAATACGGCATTAGCTGTTGACCCCAAGAGACGCTTAAAACCATGTCTGCCATGTGAGCCAACAATAATCAGATCAACATTATTCTCATCAGCCACACGGACAATATCATGTCCCGGTGTTCCCAATTCAACCCACTGTTGTGAAGCCGGAATGGATAATTTTTCAGCCAATGTCGCCAGTTGTTTTTTCCCTGACTCTAACAAAGCATCACGCATATCAATATCAACACTGATCATCGGTTCATAAGCAAAATCAGTTAAAGGGAAATCTTCGATAATGTGGCAAATACTCAGCTTTGCCTGATGTTGTTCAGCAAGTTCTTGTGCTTTTGC
>NZ_DIAC01000051.1:54445-55451 GCF_002414625.1 Methylophaga sp. UBA5088
CTAATCAGATCTTTTTGTTTTGAAAAGTCAGTTGCAATCAAAATATGCTGATATTTCATGTCTATTCCCTCATGAAAAAGGGGGCTGGTCAGCCCCCTCATCGTATTATTTAATCATTATCCAAAAAACGTTCGGCATCTAATGCCGCCATACATCCAGCTCCCGCCGAAGTAATCGCTTGACGGTAAATAGGATCGGATACATCACCTGCTGCAAACACGCCTGGCACGCTGGTTTGTGTTCCTTTTTTAAGGATGATGTAGTCATGTTCCATTTCTAACTGGCCTTTGAATATACCGGTGTTAGGCTGATGACCAATCGCAATAAAGACACCAAGTACAGGAACCTCCTGTGTTGAGCCATCTTCCGTGCTTTTCACACGAATACCGGTGACACCAGACTCATTACCAATGACTTCGTCCAACGTGTGATTCCACAAGATTTCTACATTACCTTCTTCTGCTTTTTTCAGCAGTTTATTGGACAAAATCTTTTCAGAACGGAACGAGTCACGGCGGTGAATGACGGTGACTTTCGAAGCAATATTGGACAGGTATAAAGCTTCTTCAACAGCGGTATTACCACCACCGACAACAGCGACGTGTTGACCTTTATAAAAGAAACCATCACAGGTTGCACAGGCAGACACACCACGACCTTTAAAGGCCTCTTCCGATTCCATACCTAAATATTTGGCTGAGGCACCTGTCGCAATAATCAAGGCATCTGCCGTATATTCACCTGCATCACCGATCAAACGGAAAGGACGCTGAGTTAAATCGGTGGTGTGGATATGATCAAAGATAATATCTGTACCAAAACGTTCTGCATGGCGCTGCATACGTTGCATCAATTCTGGGCCCTGTACACCTTCATCATCACCTGGCCAATTGTCGACATCGGTAGTGGTGGTTAGCTGTCCACCTTGTTCGATACCGGTAATTAATACAGGCTCTAATGCTGCTCTAGCAGCATAAACCGCGGCAGTATATCCCGCTGGACCTGA
>NZ_DIAC01000051.1:55609-68797 GCF_002414625.1 Methylophaga sp. UBA5088
GCAGTATATCCCGCTGGACCTGAGCCTAAAATCAGTAAACGACAGTGTTTGCTGTCTGCCATAAGTGGAGCCTCCAAGAGAGTTATCAGATATGTATAGTTAGAGTAACCATTGCGATGATTTTGGACAAGCATCTAACTTCAAAAGCTGTGTTAAAATCAAGCGTTAATTTATTGGCAGGGTTGGAAATATCACAGTGGCACAGTCGACACGTGTAAATGACAAGCAGAAACAAGAACTCAACTCTGGCGCAGTCGGCTTCCGTCTGCGTGAGGCAGCACTGATTTTGTCAGTCGCATTAGCGGCATACTTACTCTTGTCTTTATGGTCATATCAGCCTACCGATCCTGGTTGGTCAACGACCGGAACCGATGACATCATTGCCAATAGCGGTGGCATAGTCGGCGCTTGGTTAGCTGATGCTTTGCTCTATGGCTTTGGTTTTCCCGCCTATCTATCACCATTAATGATTGGTTTCAGTGGCTGGTTATTGTTTAGCTGGGGAAAACGCGCTGATACAGAAGATGCTCTGCATTTCTGGGTATTAAAAATGGTCGGCTTATTGATGGCTCTGGCTGCAGCCAGTGGTCTGTCTACTCTTAGTCTGAGCGACTATGCCTCGCTATTGCCTCTCGGCGCTGGTGGTGTGTTAGGCGAAGTGGTAGGGCATGGTTTTGAGTCGGTATTTGGCGCCTCTGGCACTAGTTTGCTATTGCTGGCGGTCCTACTCACTGGGGTCACGCTTTTCACCGGACTATCCTGGTTGATGGTGATTGATAAGTTAGGAGCGATGGCCATGATCGTCGCCATTCATGTGGCCCGCTGGGTGCGTGAAATCAAGGAAGAGTTGGAAGCCAAGCGTACTCGTCAAAAACGGGAAGAGACTTTTCATCAGGAAAAAGAAAAGTTACAGCACAAGGCAAAAGTGCGCATTGAGCCAGTCTTAGAGAAAAAAGAGCCAAGCAAGCGCGAAGAAAAAGAAAAACAAGTGCCATTGTTTGAAACACCAGATGCGCCAGGTATGCCAGCCTTAGCTTTATTAGATATGGCTCAGCCGAGTAAGCAGGCCTATAGCGAAGAAGTCTTGCAAGCCATGTCTCGACAAGTCGAGCTGAAACTAAAAGACTTTGGCGTAGATGTTCAGGTTGTAGAAGTTCAGCCGGGTCCTGTAGTCACGCGGTTTGAATTGCAACCGGCTCCTGGGATTAAAGTCAGTCGTATCAGTGGCCTTGCTAAAGACTTAGCAAGAGCGCTATCCATCAGCAGTGTTCGTATCGTTGAAGTCATTCCGGGTAAACCTGTTGTGGGTCTAGAAATCCCTAATGAGAGTCGTGAAATTGTTCGTCTTCGTGAAATTCTGGCCTGTGATGAATACGAGAATAGCAAATCATTGCTAATGATGGCGCTGGGTAAAGATATTGCTGGCCGTCCAGTGGTCGCTAACTTAGAAAAAATGCCTCACTTACTGGTGGCAGGGACGACTGGCTCAGGTAAATCGGTGGCTGTAAATGCGATGATTCTGAGTTTGCTGTACAAGGCAACACCAGAAGATGTGCGTATGATCATGGTCGATCCAAAAATGCTGGAGCTGTCGGTTTATGAAGATATTCCACATTTATTAGCGCCAGTTGTAACGGATATGAAAGAAGCCGCTAATGCTCTGCGTTGGTGTGTTGCTGAGATGGAGCGTCGTTATCCATTAATGGCTGCTTTAGGCGTGCGTAATATCGCTGGTTATAACAAAAAAGTCAGAGAGGCGATTGAACGCGGTGAGCCAATTAAAGATCCAACAATTGAGGTGGAGCCGGGTGAAGTTGGGCCCACTTTAGAGCCACTCCCTTTTATCGTTGTGATTATCGATGAGCTTGCTGACATGATGATGGTGGTCGGTAAACAAGTTGAAGAGCTGATTGCACGTTTGGCGCAAAAAGCACGGGCATCAGGGATTCATCTTATCTTGGCGACACAACGACCTTCTGTTGACGTTATCACCGGGTTAATTAAAGCCAATATTCCGACACGTATGGCTTTCCAAGTGTCTTCGCGAATTGATTCTCGAACCATTCTTGATCAAATGGGGGCTGAGCAGCTGCTAGGGCAGGGCGATATGCTCTATTTACCTCCGGGGAGTGGACTGCCTGAACGTGTCCATGGTGCATTTGTGGATGACCATGAAGTCCATAATGTTGTTGAGCATTTAAAGAAAAATTCACAGCCTAACTATCTTGAAGAAATTACCCAAGATCAGAGCAGTGATGACGGCGATGGTGGTATCGGTGACCCAAGTGATGCAGAGTCAGATCCGCTCTATGATCAGGCTGTGCAAATCGTCGTCGAAAGTCGCCGGGCATCGGTTTCAGGTATCCAGCGCAGACTGAAAATCGGTTATAACCGGGCTGCACGTATCGTAGAGGCTATGGAAGCAGCTGGCGTTGTTTCTGCCATGCAGGGTAATGGTAGCCGTGAAGTTCTGGCACCACCGCCACGCGATTAAATCAGGAACCAGGCTGGCAAACCGGAGTCAGTAGAACATGCAATTTATCTTTCGGAGTCATTGAATGACCATAAAAAAATTAGCACAAGGCTTTTTGCTATTGTTGCTTCCTGTTGTTGCCATGGCAGATATGAGCGGCACAGAAAAGCTCAACCATTTTGTTAAACAGGTGAATACCTTTCAGGCTCACTTTGAACAAACCGTTCTGGATCCTGATGGCAATATAGTTGAACAGGCCCAAGGTCAGTTTCAATTGGCAAGACCTGGCAAGTTTCGTTGGGATTACAATGACCCATACCCTCAGCATATCGTGGCTGATGGTATGAATGTTTGGTTTTATGATGTGGACTTAGAACAAGTTACCGTGAAGGCGCAAAACGAAGCGTTAGAAGATACGCCTGCAACCTTATTATCAGGACAAGCTTTACCCGAAGATAGCTACAATATTCGTAACTTAAAATCGGATGATGGCTTAACCTGGGTGGAGTTAACGCCAAAACAGAGCAGCAGTAACTTTCAATCCGTTATGCTGGCTTTTAATCAAGATGAATTACAGCAAATGATCATGCGTGACAGCTTCGACCAAAGAACACGTTTGATGTTCACTCAGGTGAAAATTAATCCGACATTTAAAAAAGACACGTTTAAATTTAGTGCGCCTGAAGGCATAGATATTGTAGGTGAAGCGCAACAGTGAGTTTGTTTGATCAAGTTGATGACTTAGCTGGGCGTCCGTTAGCGGATCGTATGCGTCCAAAGACGCTTGACCAGTATATCGGGCAGACACATTTGTTGGGAGCGGGTAAGCCGTTGCGTCAGGCGATTGCTTCAGGCCATCCGCATTCAATGATCTTCTGGGGGCCACCCGGTACTGGTAAAACCACTTTGGCTAAACTCATCGCCGGTTATTGTGATGCTGAGTTTATTACTATCTCAGCCGTGTTGGCGGGCGTGAAAGAGGTCCGAGCGGCGGTTGCACGTGCTCAGCAGTTATTGCAGGAGCGTGGTCGTAGAACCATGCTGTTTGTGGATGAAGTGCACCGCTTTAATAAATCTCAGCAAGATGCATTTTTACCTTATGTTGAAGATGGTACGTTTACCTTTATTGGCGCTACTACAGAAAATCCTTCCTTTGAATTAAATAATGCCTTGCTATCCCGAGCCAGGGTCTATGTACTCAAATCCTTAGAGGCTGAAGATTTACGCCAAATCATTGATAGAGCCATGTCAGATGAGGAGTTAGGGTTGGCCGACAGAGGCATTGAGGTGGGCGAGACTTTGCGAGATCAATTAGCACAAACTGCTGATGGTGATGGCCGCAGAGTGTTAAATCTACTTGAAATAGCCGTCGATTTGGCCGATAGCAAAGGTCAGAAAGCCGTCTATGAGCATGATCTTGCTGAAGTGTTATCCGGCACGATTCGACGCTTTGATAAAGGCGGTGAAGCTTTTTACGATCAAATTTCAGCACTTCATAAATCCGTGCGAGGCTCAGCGCCTGATGCTGCACTCTATTGGCTGTGCCGAATGCTGGATGGCGGTTGCGATCCTGTTTACCTGATGCGAAGAGTGGTTAGAATGGCGGCTGAAGATATCGGTAATGCTGATCCCAGAGGCTTACGTATTGCTCTCGATGCTTGGGAAAGCTTTGACAAACTCGGTAGTCCGGAAGGCGAACTGGCGATAGCCCAAGCAGTTGTTTATTTAGCCTGTGCCCCCAAAAGTAATGCGGTGTATACCGCCTTTAAAGCGGCCATGCATGATGCCAAAGCACATGGTTCGGCTGAAGTACCGGTACATCTAAGAAATGCGCCCACCAAATTGATGAAAGAATTAGGGTATGGCAGAGAATACCGTTATGCTCATGATGAACCCGATGCTTATGCTGTGGAGGAAACCTACTTCCCAGAATCAATGCGCGAACGTGAATACTATCAACCCGTGAATCGTGGTCTTGAAATAAAAATAGCTGAAAAACTAGACAGGTTAAGAGCCATGGATAAGCAGGCCCGTCAAAAATAATCTAGCTGTTAACATAAAGATCATAGCGAGTATTTTTACTCTGAATACTGGCACTTGGCTTCTGATTACCAACAAACTCAGCACCTTTGGGACGTTTCACTACGACTCGTCGTAGAGCTACATGTCTAGCCACAGTGAGTAATTCTGCACTATGTGTATCCGGTCCAATTAGTTGGTGTAGTGCCTGCATCTCTTTTTTAACTAACGCCGATTTATCCCGACTGGGATACATAGGATCCATATAAATGACATCCGGCTGTTCCTGCACTGTCGATAAAAAATCAATAGCATTGGCATAATGAATGGTCATTCGTTGTGTAATAACTTTTACTTCGGGATCCATTTCCTGCTGTTGTAAGGCATCTTCGATGAGCAAACTTATCACCTGGCTTTGCTCAAGCATAGTGACCGTGCTGCCTAGGGAGGCTAGGACAAAACCATCTCTGGCAAAGCCTGCGGTAGCATCAATGATGCTTGGGATATGGCCTTGTTTCATGCCAACAGCTTTGGCTAGTGGCTGACCTTTACCACCACCAAATTTACGCCGATGATCATACTTGCCTGACGTGAAATCGATAAAAACAGGATTACCGATATCAGGTATCTGAAGACTCAAACGGTGCTCTTCAATCAATAATTGTACTAGTGACTTATCAAGAGTCTTGATTGGAACGGAGAGTCTTTTTTCGAGGGACTGTGCTCGTGGCAGTGACTGTGAGTTTACTGCCACGAGACTATCTAATGCGTTATTCAACGGTCGTAATAAATTGTCCAAAGGAGCGAGGGCCTTTGCCTGTTTTGATTGAATTGATAACTTTTTCTGTTTTAGTGTCAATGACAGAAACGGTGTTATCACCCCAGTTGACAGCATAAAGCTGTGAACCATCGGCACTAATATCAATGCCTTCAGGTGTGTCTTCAATGTCGATTGTGTTGCTGACGTCAAAAGAGGTCGTGTCAACGACAGAGATGGTGGCCTCATCTTGGTTAATAACGTAGAGTTTTTTATTATCTTTGCTGACAACAGCGCAGTATGGCCAGTCACCGACTTGAATTGTCTCAACAACTTTTGCTGTGTTGGTATCGATGGCTGTGACATTGCTACTTTTGACATTCACACTATAAACGCGTGAGCCATCTGGTGAAATCGCCAGCCCGAATGGTGACTCTCCAACCTCAATTGTATGTGTCACTTGATCATTGCTCAGGTCAATAAATGACACTGTGTTATCGTCACGATTGGAAACGTAAAGACGCTGGTTTTCTTCATCAATAACCAGGCCGGCAGGGGATTTGCCTACTGCAATCGTATCTATCAACTCGCCAGAATCAGGATTAATGATACGAATATTATTTTCATACCAGTCTGCTACATAGACGCGTGTACCACTTTTAGAGGCGGTTACACCGACTGGTCCAGGTCCGACTTTGATTTGACGTGTTTCCGTTAATGACTTTAGGTCAAGCACTGAAATCGTTTGTCCATCGGGATTGGTAACAAAAGCCATATCATGGTGCGGGCTCACACTGATGCCGGCAGGGTGCTCACCTACTGGAATCGTTTTGATAACCGTCTGAGTGCTTAAATCTATGACGCTGACAGTACTGGAGAGCTGATTAGTGATTAGAGCATATTCAGTCTTATCATCAGCACAGGCAGATAAAGTGAAAACGACTGTAAGAAAAAAGGCGACTCTAAGAGCCGCCTTTTGAATATTTTTGAAACACATGATGGAATTATTTTTCCAGCATTGTTTTCAGGTTGTTCAGACCCGATGTGTAAACACCTTTAACAGCGTTAACCGCATCTTCATCACTTTGGCCTTCTGGAACAGGTGGGTTATCCATGAAAGAACGATAAAACTTACCTTTCCATGTGACTTCTGAACCACCATCTTTTGCTTTAACTGATAACCAAGATTTGTAGTTGTTTACTGGTAGTGTGTAGTAAGGAGTATCTTTACTATTGTATGTAATTGTTTTGATAACGCTCATATCTTCGATCTTGTAGATCATCATCATTTTTTCGTTATCAAGTTTTTGCAACTCTTCAGTGATGGTTGGGTGACCTTCACCTTTTAAAGTCAGCTTACGTTGCTTATCACTTAACATTTCAACGCTCGCAACAGCTGGATGCCACTTGTCAATGGCTGTGAAATCACCCAGAACAGCCCAAACTTTTTCAGGAGAGGCATTAATAAGTACTGTTTCTTTAACTGACTGTCGTGTTGGACCATGAGCGCTGGCTACCATTGGTAACAGTGCAACTGCTATGGCAAAAAACTGCAATAATTTTTTCATTATTTCTATCTCCGTTTTTTAATAAATCCGACAGTGACGTTAACAAAGCCATCCTGAACACAGTCTGAACAAATGTCATCGAACACATATCACCATAAGTTGGACTGCACACTCTAGCGGAAGTATCTAATATTTTCCACATGGATATTTGACTTAGTCATACATATTAATGAAAATTAACCCCCTTTATGTCTAACTCAACAAGCGGAGAAGCCTGTGCCACTGATAAAAATCAGGGACTTGCACTTTTATCGTGGTGATCGAGCCATCTTTGATGGCGTGAATATCGATATCGAACGCGGTAAAGTGACTGCGATTATGGGCCCGAGTGGTACCGGCAAGACAACGTTACTTAAGCTGATTGGTGGTCAACTTCGACCAGATAAAGGCACGATAGAAGTCGATGGTCAGAATGTTCACAAGCTGTCACATTCCGAACTCTACGAACTCCGGAAACGAATGGGAATGCTGTTTCAAAGCGGTGCGCTACTAACAGATATCAATGTATTTGATAATGTCGCTTTCCCACTCCGTGAGCACACCAACCTGCCAGAGT
Source organism: Methylophaga sp. UBA5088 (assembly GCF_002414625.1). Classification (NCBI taxonomy): domain Bacteria; kingdom Pseudomonadati; phylum Pseudomonadota; class Gammaproteobacteria; order Thiotrichales; family Piscirickettsiaceae; genus Methylophaga; species Methylophaga sp. UBA5088. Next base: position 62,983 of record NZ_DIAC01000051.1, read on the forward strand.
CCATGATTCGCGATCTTGTTCTGATGAAGTTGCAAGCTGTAGGGCTTCGTAATGCGCGTCACCTTTCGCCTAATGAATTATCAGGCGGTATGGCAAGACGCGTTGCCCTTGCTCGTGCAATCGCTCTCGAGCCGATGATGATAATGTATGACGAACCTTTTACCGGTCAGGACCCTATCTCAATGGGGACGCTGGTGAATTTGATTCATCGTATGAATGACGCCATGAAGTTGACGAGTATTGTCGTCTCTCACGATGTAGCCGAAACGGCTGAAATTGCTGATTACATCTATCTTATGTCGGCAGGCAAAATTATCGAACATGGTTCACCGGCACAACTGGAACGCTCAGGTTCAGAATGGGTTAAGCAGTTTATGCAGGGGTTACCAGATGGGCCCGTACCCTTCCATTACGGCGGCCCGGACTTTGCTGAGGACTTACTCAACCCTGAGGACAATGCATGATAAATTATATTCGAGGCCTTGGTCGTTGGGGACTGGGTCTGTTCGAGCGGCTGGGACGTGCCCACATTTTATTGGCTTCAATGATCGCTGGCATTCCTGGTTTGTTCTTGCGGTTTTCGCTTGTTATCCAGCAACTGTTTTCGATTGGCGTACTCTCTGTCATGCTCATCGTCATTTCTGGCTTGTTTGTTGGTATGGTTTTGGGGCTGCAAGGGTATAATACGCTTGTTGATTTCGGTGCCGAAGAGTCACTGGGTGTCATGGTTTCTCTGTCTCTAGTGCGTGAACTCGGTCCTGTGGTGACAGCATTACTTTTTGCCGGACGTGCAGGCTCGTCCTTGACTGCAGAAATAGGCTTAATGAAAAGTACAGAACAGTTATCAGGCATGGAAATGATGGCTGTTGATCCTGTGAAACGAATTATTGCTCCCCGTTTTTTTGCCGGGGTCATTTCAATGCCTTTACTGGCTGCCATCTTCAGTGCCGTCGGTGTACTAGGTGGTTTTCTGGTTGGGCATGGTCTGTTAGGCGTTGATGACGGCGCTTTTTGGTCACAGATGCAGGCAAAAACAGATTTATACGAAGATATTTTTAATGGCGTTATCAAAAGTATTGTTTTTGGTTTCGTTGTGACATGGATTGCCTTATTTGAAGGGTATGATGCTATGCCCACATCAGAAGGTGTGGGGAGAGCGACAACTCGTACAGTAGTACATTCAGCCTTTGCCATTTTGGGGCTGGACTTTGTACTGACTGCGTTGATGTTTGGAGATTAGAGAGAATGATGCAGAGTAAAAGTACTGAAATTACTGTTGGAATGTTTGTCGCGGCGGGTATTGCAGCATTGTTTATGTTGGCAATGAAAGTCAGCAATTTGGGAGATTTAACAGAAGAAAGTGGGTATGAACTCATCGCTGAGTTTGAAAATATTGGTGGTTTGAAAGTGCGTTCCCCTGTCACTATGGCGGGAGTCAGAGTGGGGCGTGTGGCCAACATTACGCTTGACCCTCAAACGTTTGATGCCAAAGTGACGCTCAATATGTATCCACAGTTTGATAATATTCCACTCGATACCTCTGCCAGTATCTATACGTCTGGTTTATTAGGTGAGCAGTATATTGGTCTCGTTGCCGGTGCTGAAGATGAATCTTTAAAAAATGGTGATGTCATAACCCTGACTCAACCGGCACTTGTGTTAGAACAGGTTATCGGCCAATTTTTGTACAGTAAAGCTGAAGGCGAATAAATGAACATTTACAAAATAATGAGCAAATCACTGTTATCTCTGATCACATGTTTTTTCCTGGCGACAAGTATGGTCGCTTCAGCTGAGAATATGTCTGAACCTCAAACGCTAGTAAAAAATGCATCCGATAAAATGCTCAAAGCGTTAGAAGATAACCAAGCTGAGCTTGAGAAAAGTCCTGAGAAAATCTATTCATTGGTTGAAGATATTCTCATGCCATATTTTGACTTTGAAAAGATGTCTAAATTAGCTCTAGGAAAAAACTGGCGTCAACTGGATAAAGAACAACGCGTTCAATTTGTTGAAGAGTTTCGCCTGCTATTGATTAGAACTTACTCGACAGCCATGCTTGAATATACAAACGAAGAGATTCGTTTATTACCTTTCCGTGATGATGTATCCAGAAAACGTGTTACTGTTCCTATGGAAGTCATTCAGCCTGCCGGTCCATCCATTCCAATGGCGCTATCACTTTTTCAAAATGATAGCAGTGAGTGGAAAGTTTACGATGTGAAGATTGATGGCATCAGTTTAGTGACCAATTATCGTTCAAGCTTTGCTACAGAGATTCGTAACAAAGGCGTTGACAGCCTTATCAGCGATTTAGCTGAACGTAATGCAAAATTGAAATCATGAGTAAACCGTTCGCTATCAAATATGATGATGCCAGCAAGGCTTTCTTGGTCTCTGGTCCAGTCACACTGGACTCAGCAAAAGATGCCTTAATAAAAACAAAAGGTGTTTTTGATTCGGTGTCAGACATCGAAGTCGACTTGCAAGGAGTCACCGAGTCAGACAGTGCAGGATTGGCACTTCTTCTTGATTGGATGAGAGCCGCGAAAAATGCCAACAAGCCCATCACATTCAAGCACCTGCCTGAACAGATGGACGCGATTGCCAAGGCCTCAGGCCTAGATGAATTGTTGCCCCTAAAATAAAGTTGAAAGTTATAACTTATGAAAGCATCTGATATTAAAGAAATGATTGAAGCGGGTTTACCTGATGCTGATGTACAGGTATTTGGTGACGATGGACAGCATTTTGATGCGCGCGTTGTATGCCCGTCATTTGCTGGAAAGACCTTAGTACAACAGCACAAAATGGTGAAAGAAACGCTGGGTGATAAATTTACCAGTGGTGAAATTCACGCCTTATCACTAAAAACTTCTGCAGCCTAGCAGTAGACAACACAAAGACTGTTATGGACAAATTGATTATTAGTGGCGGTGTAGCGCTTGATGGTGAAATACGAATATCAGGTGCAAAAAATGCTGCGCTTCCGATTTTAATGGGCGCGTTACTGGCCGATTCTCCGGTACGTATCGGGAATGTGCCACATCTGCATGATATCACCACCACTCTAGAGTTATTAGGTCGCATGGGTGTCACACTTACTGTCGATGAACGCTCAGGTGTCGTGATTGATCCCACGACACTAACCGATACCGAAGCCGCTTATGATCTTGTGAAAACTATGCGTGCTTCGATCCTTGTTTTAGGTCCTTTATTAGCAAAATACGGTAAAGCGGATGTGTCACTCCCTGGCGGTTGTGCGATTGGTTCACGTCCGGTTGATTTACATTTGCGTGGCTTACAGCAAATGGGTGCAGATATACGCGTAGAAAATGGTTATATCCGTGCTACCAGTGGTAAGGGTTTAAAGGGGGCTCATATTTTCATGGATCAGGTGACCGTTACCGGTACAGAGAACCTGATGATGGCGGCTACATTGGCGCAAGGTACAACCACGATTGAGAATGCTGCCAGAGAGCCTGAAGTTGTTGATCTAGCAAATTATCTCAACCAGATGGGAGCGAAAATATCTGGTATTGGCACCGCTACGCTGGTGATTGAAGGTGTTAAATCGCTTTCAGGTACCAAATACCAGATATTGCCTGACCGTATCGAAACCGGCACTTATCTCGTGGCTGCGGCCATCACGCGGGGTCGTGTCAAATTAAAAGATACAGATGCCAACCAACTGGAATCTGTTCTGCTGAAGCTTGAAGAAGCGGGCGCTTCTGTCAGTGTCGGTGATGACTGGATTTCTCTGGATATGCATGGCAATAGACCTAAAGCAGTCAATATCAGAACTGCTCCATATCCCGCTTTCCCAACTGATATGCAGGCACAATTTACTGCGCTAAACAGTATTGCTGAAGGGCAGGCTACTATCGTTGAAACCGTTTTTGAAAATCGCTTTATGCATGTTCAGGAAATGCAGCGGATGGGTGCCAACCTTCAGATCGAGGGTAATACGGTGGTATGTAAAGGTCGTGATTATCTAACGGCTGCTCCCGTCATGGCGACGGATTTACGTGCTTCAGCCTGTTTAGTCTTGGCAGCTTTAGTTGCTGAAGGCGAAACAGTCGTTGAACGTATTTATCATATTGATCGTGGTTATGAATGTATTGAAGAAAAACTGCAACAATTAGGTGCGAAAATTCGTCGAATTCCGAGCTCAGCGAGATCTGCAGATGTCTGATACCTTAACGCTAGCTTTGTCAAAGGGACGTATTTTCAAAGAAACCTTACCTTTGCTCGCCGCTGCCGGAATCGTTCCCGTAGATGATCCGGAAACCAGTCGTAAACTTATCCTGGATACTAATCTGCCAGATGTAAAATTGATTATTGTCAGAGCATCAGATGTCCCAACCTATGTGGAATATGGTGGTGCTGATATTGGTGTCGCGGGTAAAGATGTATTGATGGAGCACCCTCATGCAGAGTTATATGAACCTGTTGATCTAAATATAGCTCGTTGCAAATTGATGACAGCTGGTAAGCCTGATGATGAAATGCGTTCTGGCAGGTTACGAGTTGCTACAAAATTTGTTGAGAGTACCCGTCGTTTTTATGCTGAAAAGGGTGAACAGGTCGAAATCATCAAGCTTTATGGCTCTATGGAGCTGGCGCCATTGGTTGGGCTGGCAGATCGTATCGTGGATGTCGTCGATACAGGTAATACCTTACGTGCGAATGGGCTGATTCCAATGGAACATATTGCGGATATAAGCTCAAGATTAGTGGTCAATAAAGCATCAATGAAAATGAAACATAAACGAATGCAATCTTTTATTGAACACATTAGAGACGCAGTTAGAGAACAAAATAATGATTGAAATAAAACAGCTCAGTGCCTCACAAGCTGATTTTTGGACCGCTTTGGAAGATATCCTCGCCTGGGAAGGTGTGTCAGATGACAAAGTGACGGACATTGTCAAAGAAATTCTTGCAGAGGTGAAGTCCCGTGGTGATGAGGCTGTGCTTGAGTATAGTCGCCGGTTTGATCGCGTCACTGCTGAAACGATGTCTGATCTTGAGATTAGTTTGGATCGTGCTAAAGCCGCATTAGAAAATATTCCGTCAGAACAAAGACAAGCCCTTGAAGCCGCTGCTCAGCGCGTACGTCAGTATCACGATCATCAAAAACAGAGCTCATGGAGCTATACCGAAGAAGATGGCACCTTACTTGGTCAACAAGTGACGCCTTTAGATCGGGCAGGACTCTATGTGCCTGGTGGTAAAGCGGCTTATCCATCATCCGTATTGATGAATGCGATTCCAGCAAAAGTGGCTGGTGTCCAAGAGTTGATTATGGTGGTCCCGACGCCTAATGGCGAAGTGAATGAGTTAGTACTCGCCGCGGCGGCAGTTGCTGGCGTTGACCGTATTTTTGCTGTTGGGGGTGCTCAGGCTGTAGCTGCACTGGCCTATGGTACAGAAACGATTCCACAAGTCGATAAGATAGTCGGCCCAGGCAATATCTTTGTCGCGACAGCAAAAGGCATGGTTTTCGGTACTGTGGGTATTGATATGATTGCTGGACCTTCTGAGATTTTAGTTATTTGTGATGGTAAAACCGATCCAGATTGGATTGCGATGGACCTGTTTTCGCAAGCCGAGCATGATGAAGACGCACAATCGATACTTATCTCACCTGATGCAGATTTCCTGGAAAAAGTGAACGCCTCCATTGCTAAGCTTTTGCCGACAATGGAACGCAAAGATATCATCACGATATCATTGCAGAACCGTGCTGCGATGATTCATGTTGAAGATATGGATACCGCTATAGAAGTCGCCAACTTTATTGCTGCTGAGC
>NZ_DIAC01000051.1:68923-70524 GCF_002414625.1 Methylophaga sp. UBA5088
TTAGAATTGTCTGTTGATGAGCCGATGGAGATGGCTAAAAAAATCCGCCATGCAGGTGCTATCTTCTTGGGCCGTTATACGCCTGAAGCACTAGGTGACTATTGTGCCGGACCGAACCATGTTCTTCCTACATCAAGAACAGCAAGATTTAGTTCACCATTGGGTGTTTATGACTTTCAGAAACGTTCTAGTCTGATTCAGGTATCGGAGCAGGGTGCACAGAGCTTAGGTAAGGTAGCATCGGTATTAGCTCGCGGTGAAAGTCTCACAGCACATGCTAGATCAGCAGAATATCGTCTTAAGGATTAATCATGAGTCGCTTTTGGAGCGGTTTTGTTAAAGAGTTAGACCCTTATGTGCCAGGTGAACAACCCAAACTGGCCAATTTAACGAAGCTCAATACCAATGAAAATCCGTACGGCCCATCACCAAAAGTGATTGAGGCCATTCGCATGGCGGCAAGTGATCGCTTGCGTTTATACCCGGACCCGACATCAGCCGAGCTACGGCAAGCAATCGCTGATTTTTATCAGATCGATAGCGCGTATGTGTTTGTCGGAAATGGCTCTGACGAAGTTCTTGGACATGTGTTTAATGCGCTGTTTAGGCATGAATCGCCTATCTTATTTCCAGACATCAGCTATAGCTTTTATCCGGTCTATTGTCAGCTTTATCAGATAAGCTTTGACAAAGTACCGTTAAATGATGCATTTGAGATTGATGTGGATGACTATAGCAATACCAACGGTGGGATTATTTTTCCTAATCCCAACGCGCCTACAGGCTGTTTATTAGCGCTTTCTGACATCGAAAAATTACTACGAAAGAATACCGATTCAGTTGTAGTGATTGATGAAGCATATATTGATTTTGGTGGTGAGTCTGCCGTCAGTCTGGTCAAAGATTATCCTAATCTTTTGGTTGTACAGACAATGTCAAAGTCGCGGTCCCTAGCTGGTCTCAGGATAGGTTATGCGATTGGTCAACCTGAACTGATTGAAGCATTGATTCGGGTTAAAGACAGTTTTAATTCTTATCCCGTTGACAGTTTGGCCTCTGCTGCTGGGATTGCAGCGATGAAAGATAAAGCCTATTTCAAAGACACCTGTCAGGCAGTCATTGATGAACGAAATAAAGTGGTAACAGGGCTTCAAGAGTTAGGGTTTGATGTGCTGCCTTCAGCCGCCAATTTTGTTTTTGCTTCGCATAAGCAGGCCAAGGCCGCTGATATTGCGGCTGGACTTAGAAAAGAAGGCATTATCGTTAGACACTTTAACAAACCGCGAATTGAACAGTTTTTACGGATTTCTATTGGCACTGCAACTGAAAACCAGCAATTATTATCGGTTATGGATACGTTAGTTTAACTATTGTTTGTTAGGTTTAAACAGGTATTTCAGTCGTTTGAGATCATGATCATATTTACTTTCTAACTGTGTGATCTCGGCTTTCAGATCATTAATAGCTTGCTGTCTTACTTGAATTTCTTCTTTTGCTGCATCTAAGCGTTTTTGCATATTAGCAGTGATTTTGGCGCCACTTAGCTCACGTTGAGCAGCTTCATTTTGTAGTTGATAGAGATATTGTTTGAGATCAGGTAG
>NZ_DIAC01000051.1:70615-76449 GCF_002414625.1 Methylophaga sp. UBA5088
ATATTGTTTGAGATCAGGTAGCTTTTGTTGATGCATCTCAATCTGTTCTTGTCGATAAGCTATATCACTATCACGTGCGCGAATAAGATCAGCTTCCGAGCGATACGTAATCAGTAATGTTTTATCATAAGCCTGTTGTGCCTGACGGGCTTCCTCTGCCTGTTTGGCTTGTGCTTCGGCTTGCAGACGCGCTTCTTCTTCGACTTTTTGCTGTGCAGCCTGCTCGAGCAATTCTTGCTCTGTTAGGGCCGCTGGTACACGCTCAATAAGACGCATGGTTTCAGCATCAATGATGTCGTAGCCTTTCTGTGCTGCAGCAGATGGCAGCGAGGTACTTAATGTCATCACACCATTCTCGTCAGGGAAGCGGTATAGCTGACCTGCTGAGACGGAAAGGCTGAATAAGCAGAAGAATAAGAACAGGAATAATTTACGTATCATGATAATGTCTGTGTGATTGGAGTCATCTTTGAGTTTTCTCGATCAATTTATCTTGTTTTTGGTTTCATTGGTAGCCAATACTTTTTCTGCCTTCTCAGGTGGTGGTGCCGGGCTTATCCAATTTCCCGTATTAATCTTTCTCGGATTAAGTTTTTCTATTGCATTAGCGACTCATAAAGTCGCGAGTGTGGCTCTAGGAATTGGCGCTGTTTTGCGCTATTTGAAAACAAGCCGATTAGAACGCCAATTTGTTTTATTAATGTTACTAACAGGACTGCCGGGAGTCGTACTGGGTGGAAATATTATTTTGCTGGTCCCTGATCGTTGGGCAGAAATAGCATTGGGCATGTTAACCGGTGGATTGGGGATTTACTCCATTCTCAAACCACAGTTAGGTCAACATTACGTGCCTGTACACAGAGATTGGAGCGGCTGCATCATGGGGGGATTGGTTTTATTTCTGATAGGCTTCTTAAATGGCTCTCTGACCTCAGGTACCGGGCTTTTTGTGACATTATGGCTGGTAGGTTGGTTTGGTATGGATTATCAGCGTGCAGTCGCTTACACGCTGATAATGGTCGGGTTGTTTTGGAATGGTGCAGGTGCTATCACTCTGGGGCTGCTAGGTGATATTCGTTGGGATTGGTTGCCAGCATTGCTACTTGGCTCATTACTGGGCGGTTATCTGGGATCTCATCTGGCAATAAAACATGGTAATCGTTGGATTAAACGTGCATTTGAAATCGTGACTTTGTGTATATCTGTGAAATTAATCTACGGCTAATGTTTAAGCCACACCAAATTGTTCTCGATAAGCCGCCACGGCTGGCAAAAACTCACCAAAATCAGGATTGTCTTTCAAATAACCCAGAAGATCGTTGAGAGAAATGATATTCAATACAGGAATATTATGTTCGGCTTGAACTTCTTGTATGGCTGATAATTCACCCTGACCGCGTTCCTGTCTATCTAAAGCGATAATCACGCCGGCGGGTTCTGCACCTGCGGCACGGATGATCTCAACAGACTCTCTTACGGAGGTTCCGGCAGAAATGACATCATCGATGATAAGTACTTTGCCTTTGAGTTCTGCGCCAACCAATTGACCACCTTCACCGTGATCTTTGATTTCTTTTCGGTTAAACACATATGGCATATCTTGATTATGCTGATCGGCCAGCGCAACAACGGTGGTAGAGGCGAGAGGTATGCCTTTATAGGCGGGGCCGAATAACACATCAAATTTCAGTTCAGAATCAGCAATAGTTTGAGCGTAGAATCGGCCGAGTTTAGCCAGGCTGGCACCACTGTTAAATAAGCCGCTATTGAAAAAATAGGGACTTTGACGGCCTGATTTGAGCGTAAATGAGCCAAATCGTAAAACACCTGTGGCTAAGGCAAACTCGATAAATTCTTTTTGATACTGTTTAATCATGTTGTTTTTGAACTCGGTAAATCGCGACCTGACCAAATAAGTTAGGCAGACAACGTATTCCTAGACTGTCTTTATTGTTGTGATTAACAATGCTTCTGTTAAGCACGTTAAGGTGATAGTCATCACAAAGATTTTCAAAATCTTTAATCGTACATAAATGGATATTCGGTGTTTCAAACCAGGCATTCGGCAGTGTCTTTGAGACCGGCATTTTGCCACCCAGCGCTAATTGCATTCGACATTGCCAGTGTCCAAAGTTTGGGAAACCAATAATGCCATTCTTGCCAACACGGACGATTTCCTGCAGTAAGAAGTCTGGGCGTTGAATCGCTTGTAAGGTTTGCGACAAGATAACAAAGTCAAAACTCTGATCGGCAAATTGCGCTAAACCTTGATCCAAGTCTGCCTGGATAACGTTGATGCCGGCCTGAATACATTCTGCAAACTTACTGTTATCGATTTCCAGACCGTAGCCAGTGATATCTCGTTGTTGCAAATGCTTGAGCAGGCTGCCATTACCACACCCTAAGTCCAGAACTTTGGCACCATTAGGAATCCAGTCACTGATAATTTGCTGGTCAACACGTAAGGCCATCACTTCGCCCCCTCAGCAGCAATTTGCTGCATATAGGTACCAAAGATTTCTAAGTAACGAGGTATTGGCATCAAAAACGCATCATGACCCTGGTGAGCCTCGATTTCGGCATAACAGACGGATTTACCGGCAGCCAGCATCGCATTAACAATTTCTTTTGAGCGCTCTGGTGAAAAGCGCCAATCACTTGTGAACGAGATAATGAGCGATTTCGCCTGAATCTTATCGACAGTCGCGACAAGATCATCGTTAAAGTCCTGTGCCGGGTCAAAATAATCCAGTGCTTTGGTCATTAATAAATAGGTGTTGGCATCAAAGCGTTCAACGAAACTGGTACTTTGATAACGTAGGTAACTTTCAATTTGAAACTCGACGTCGTAGCCATATTGAATGGCACCATTACGTAATTCGCGACCAAACTTTTCACCCATGGCCTCATCTGACAGATAGGTAATATGTCCTAACATACGAGCTAATCCCAAGCCATGGCGTGGCAGGGTGTTATGTTTTATGTAATAACCATCATGGAAATCAGGATCAGATTTTATTGCCGTTCTAGCCACTTCATTAAACGCAATATTTTGTGCTGAAAGTTTAGGTGCAGCCGCGATGACGATAGCATGGCGAACACGTTCTGGCAGGCTGATTGACCACTGCAAAGCCTGCATGCCACCTAAGCTGCCACCAATGACGGCTGCCCATTGCTCAATGTCTAGACGATCAGCCAGCATTGCTTGACTACGAACCCAATCAGGCACGGTCAGAATAGGAAAGTCAGGGCCGAAGAGTTCACCTGTTTCCGGGTTGATGGTGTTGGGGCCTGTGGAACCTTTACAGCCACCCAAATTATTCAGACACACAACATAAAAATGGTTGGTATCGATCGCCTTACCCGGACCAATAGCCGTATCCCACCAACCGGGTTTGCGGTCTTCCATCGTATGGTAACCGGCGGCATGATGATCACCCGAAAGAGCGTGACAAATCAGTACAGCATTGCTGCCATCTTCATTTAATGAGCCATAGGTTTCATAGACTAAGTCATAACTTGACAACGTCTTACCACAGTCCAATTGAAGTGGTATATCGATATGAATTGTCGATGGTTTCACCAGACCAACAGAGTCAGCTGGTATAGATTCCGGCATATATGGTTGATTCCCGTAAAAAGCGTTAAGTCTAATCAGACTGCCGTTGTAGCGCAATCTGGATCATATATAGCGACCTGCTAATAATGGCATGACTAACATTGATAAAACTTGTAACCCCAGTAATACAAACAGCGGAGATAAGTCTACTCCTGCAATAGGAGGGATGGTCCTTCTGACAGGTCTAAGTAATGGAGCATTCATCTTACTGACTAATGGCGCGACAGGGTTGTAGGTGCCTGCCGGGGTTACCCAGCTTAAAATCACTTCGATGATGATACTGACAGTAAAAATATTGATGAATAGTTGAAATAATTCTGCCAGGAGAATGGTGAGCCATAAAAGACCTTGAGGCATTATGCCAGCGAGTATACCCACAGCGATCATTTTTATAAGTGTCACACTGATGAGTAATACCAGCGTGGCTGTATCCCAGCGACCTGCAGCAGGGATAAAGCGGCGAAGAAACTTCACCGGTACCTGAGTGAGTTTGATAATAAACTGCACCATCGGGTTGTGATATTCCCAATGTGCCCATTGCATTATCAAACGCAGAGCAACCACCACCATGTATAGATAGATGAGTGTATCAATCAGGAAAATCAGAGGGTTGCTTATATAACCACTAGTCATAGTCTTGTCCTAATTGTTCAGCGAGTTCATCAGCGCGTTGAGCTGCTGCCGTGAGTGCTTTGCTAAATAATCCGCGTAGATCGCCTTTTTCAAACACATCGAGCGCTCGCTCTGTTGTGCCGCCGGGCGATGTCACACGTTGGCGAAGTACGCAGGCTGACTCATCACTTTCCAATGCCATTTTGGCTGCACCAAAGCTGGTTTCCAGCGCGAGTAAACGTGCCGTTTCTTCAGGTAGACCTAATTCCATACCTGCTGTTTGCAGCGCTTCCAGCACCAGGAAAAAATAAGCAGGGCCACTGCCAGATAGAGCTGTTACGGCATCCATCTGTTTTTCATCGCTAATCCACAAAGCAAGGCCAACCGCTCTTAACATGGATTCCGCTAATTCATGTTGAGCAGATGTCACGTAATCATTGGCACATAGAGCGGTAGCGCCCGCCTGAACCAAAGAGGGTGTATTTGGCATGGCTCTGACAATCGCAGCTTGTTCAAAGTCTAACCAGCGAGTGATGTCATCCAATCGAATACCTGCCGCAATAGAAATGAGTAATTTATCTTGTTGCCAAGCTGGTGATATTTGGCGAATGACGGATTGCAACTGCTGCGGTTTTACCGCCAGAATCACTACATCAGCATCAGCAATCGCAGCCAGATTGTCAGTGAATGTTTTGACACTGTAGCGTGATGTTAAATTATCCAGTGTTTCAGTGTTTGCATCAGAAACATGAATGTTATCAGCGGCAAAGTCATTACTAATCAGCCCGCCTATCAGGCTGCGCGCCATATTGCCGCCACCAATAAATGCGATTGTGCATTGCTTCATTTGTTCACCTTTGTATCTGTATTAGTTGGAATTTGATGCATTAAATGCTTAACGTTTATCACGTTGTCCAAATAATGCTGTCCCGATGCGTACCATTGTACTGCCACAAGCGATGGCTGTAGACATATCTGCACTCATTCCCATAGATAGAGTATCAACCTGCGGGTATGTCTGACGTAATTGCTGAAACAATTCATAAGCACGTGAGAAGCTGTCTTTTTCTTCGTCGGTGGATTGTTTGGGAGAGGGAATAACCATCAATCCTCTTAGGCAAAGCTTATCGAGAGTGGCGATATAGTCAGCTAATGTCTGTAGCTTTTCCGGACTGGTGCCTGACTTGGTGTCTTCTTCATCAATATTGATTTGTATGCAGACATTGAGAGGCGCAAGTGAATCCGGTCTGTGCTCATCTAAACGGCGGGCAATTTTTTCTCTATCAACGCTCTGAACCCAATCAAAATGCCCGGCGATATCACGGGTTTTATTCGATTGGATAGGACCAATGAAATGCCATTCCAGATCAAGATCAGCCAAAGCATCAATCTTATCCAAGGCTTCCTGCAAATAGTTTTCACCAAACTGGCGCTGACCGAGTAACGCCACTTCACGCAATGCCTCTGCAGGCCATGTTTTGCTGACGGCCAATAATTGTATGCTTTTCGGATCACGTTGTGCGGAAGATGCCGATGTCGATATTTCGTGATGAATTTGTTGGAAACGTTTTTTTACATCTGTCATGTTGCAAGCCTCATAAGG
>NZ_DIAC01000051.1:76585-78062 GCF_002414625.1 Methylophaga sp. UBA5088
GCCTCATAAGGGCGCGATACCTTTATACACATTGCTTAAATTTTCAATTAACTAGACTACACCAAACCGCATAGGAATCGTTGATGGATATTACTGAATTGCTTGCGTTCAGCGCAAAAAACAATGCCTCGGATTTACATGTTTCATCAGGTGAGCCGCCAATGATCCGTGTCGATGGTGATATCAAGCGCATTAACCTGCCAGCGATGGAACATAAAGATGTTCACGCGATGATTTATGACATTATGAATGACAAACAGCGCAAGGACTTTGAAGAGTTCCTGGAAGCTGATTTCTCATTTGAGGTGCCGGGCTTGGCACGTTTTCGTGTCAATGCTTTCAATCAGAACCGCGGTGCGGCGGCTGTTTTTAGAACGATTCCATCCAAAGTACTGAGTCTTGAAGATCTTGGCGCTCCCGACATATTCAAAACTATTGCGGATAATCATCGTGGGATTGTATTGGTGACTGGGCCAACCGGTTCGGGTAAATCCACAACGCTGGCAGGCATGATTAATTATCGAAATGAAAAAGATAATGAACATATTTTAACCATTGAAGACCCGATCGAATTCGTACATCAAAGTAAAAAATGTTTGATCAATCAGCGTGAAGTGCATCGTGATACACATGGTTTTAGTGAAGCGCTTAGAAGTGCTTTGCGTGAAGATCCAGATATCATTCTGGTAGGTGAGTTACGTGATCTGGAGACAATTAGATTGGCGTTGACAGCCGCTGAAACCGGGCATTTAGTCTTTGGTACCTTACATACCTCGTCTGCAGCAAAAACCATTGACCGCATCATTGACGTGTTCCCTGCTGCGGAAAAAGATATGGTGCGTTCTATGTTATCTGAATCATTGCGCGCGGTTATTTCGCAAACATTAATGAAAAAAGTCGGCGGTGGTCGAATTGCTGCGCATGAAATCATGATTGGCACGCCTGCCATCAGAAATCTAATACGCGAAGATAAAGTACCGCAGATGTACTCTGCTATTCAGACGGGCGGCGCTATTGGAATGCAAACGTTAGATCAGTGTTTACAAGATTTGGTCAGAAGACAAAAAGTGACAAAACAGGAAGCATTACCACGTGCTGTTAATAAAGACTTATTCCGTTAAAGAGGTGTGATATGGAAATTGTCACAATTTTAAAAGCCGCTGTGAAACATGATGCTTCAGATGTGTTCATCACCGCTGGTCGGCCCGTCACCTTAAAGGTCAATGGACGTATGGCGACACTCTCACAAGATGCACTGCAGGATGATGAGGCCAGAGATTTAGTATTAAGCACGATGTCTGATGCTCAGAAAAAAACATTTGAGCGTGAAAAAGAGTGTAACTACGCACTGGAGACTAAAGGTGCAGGTCGTTTTCGTATCAGTGCGCTTTATCAACGCAATAAAATTGCCATGGTGATGCGTCGAATTAAAGACGAGATTCCTACTATTGAAGACATCCATGTGCCTCAAGTCATT
>NZ_DIAC01000051.1:78161-81586 GCF_002414625.1 Methylophaga sp. UBA5088
CATCCATGTGCCTCAAGTCATCAAAGAATTATCGATGACAAAACGTGGTTTAGTCATTTTTGTCGGTGCAACAGGCAGTGGTAAGTCAACGACATTGGCTGCCATGATCGGTTACCGTAATCAGAATAGTACGGGTCACATTTTGACGATTGAAGATCCTATTGAGTTTGACCATAAACACGCTGGCTGTGTTGTTACACAACGAGAAGTTGGAATAGACACTGACTCGTATGAAATCGCGCTTCGTAACTCTTTGCGGCAGGCGCCGGATGTGATCATGATTGGTGAGATACGTACCCGTGAGACGATGGATTACGGTGTCGCATTTGCCGAAACCGGTCATCTTTGTTTATCCACCTTACATGCAAATAACGCGAACCAGGCTATGGACAGGATTATCAACTTTTTTCCTGAAGAGCGTCATCAACAGTTATTTTTAGATCTTTCCTTAAATCTGAAAGCCGTTATCGCTCAGCGACTAATCCCTAAAAAAGATGGCTCGGGCAGGGCTGTTGCGGTTGAGGTGCTTCTGAATACGCCGCTGATTGCTGATTTAATCGAGAAGGGCAAGGTTTATGAAATTAAAGAAGTGATGAAACGCTCTAAAGAGCTGGGTATGCAGACATTTGATCAGGCCGTCTATGACTTGTACAAAGCCGGTGAAATCAGCTACGAGGAAGCCTTACGTAACGCTGATTCAGCTAATGAAGTACGGCTAATGATTAAATTGGGTATGGAGTCGGGGGAACTGGCTAAAGACAGTGCTGTTTCCAGTTTATCCTTACAAGCTGAACCTGAGGATGTAATAGGGCGTATGTAGCTGTTGTTTTTTTGACACAGCATTCACGCAATCACTAATAAGATCTATTAGACGTCAAGCAAATACTGGTTTAATATGTAGCGAAAGTACCACACTCGGTATTGAGCAAATCAAAATTTAAGACGTGTTCATTTATTTTTCTACGGAAAAGGAAGGCAATATGAAATTATCAAAACTCCTGTCAGCAGCGTTTGCAATAGCTTTGCTGGCTGGTTGTGCGGGTAATCCGAAAACAACTAACCAAAACATTATGTGTGCAGTAGGTGGTGCTCTAGTTGGTGGTGCCGCAGGCGCTGCCGCAGGTGATTCTGATGCTGCAGCTGGAAGTGCTGTAGTAGGTTCAATGCTCGCACTATTACTTTGCCCTAACGGTGAAGAAGAACAAGAAGCAGCAGTAGAAAAACCAGTATGTGCTGTAGAGCCACCTCCAGGTGCCTTAGTTGATCAAAATGGTTGTGCATATGACACAGATAAAGATGGTGTGTACGACGGTATCGACATGTGCCAACAAACACCTCCTGGTGTGACTGTTGACCGCGTAGGTTGTGCGCTTGACTCTGATGGTGATGCAGTGCCTGACTACAAAGATCTGTGCCCTAATACACCTAAAGGCGTCATTGTTGACCAAGATGGTTGCCCATTAGCAGGTGAAAAAGTGCTGTCTTTAGAAGGCGTTAATTTCGCATTTGATAAAGCGACGTTGACTGACGATGCGAAACAAATTCTTGAAGAAGCTGTTTCTGTTCTGAAAGATACTGATAGCGTTGTTGAAGTACGTGTTGAAGGTCACACTGATAGCATCGGTAGTGAAGCATACAACCAAAAACTGTCACAAGAACGTGCTCAGTCTGTTGTTGACTACCTGACTTCTCGTGGTATTAACGGTAGCTACCTTATCCCAGTAGGTATGGGTGAAAAATTCCCAGTTGCTACAAATGATACAGACGCTGGAAGAGCGAAAAACCGTCGTGTTGATTTCGTTGTTAACGAATAAAACAAGACAACATTACAAGTGATGATAAAAGGCCCTGCTTGCAGGGCCTTTTTTTTATCCATATCCAGAAGAATGATTAAATCGTTATAGTAGCCATCAGCCACTGAAGAGTAGTTAAGCACTCATGCAGACTTGGTTTGCAATGGGTATGGAGAACACTAGGCGAGTTATATCTGTTTGCTTTGAGCTGTAAGCCCTCTCTTAGTGGTCGATTCTTGACTACAAGTACTCCTCTAAGGTTTGAGTGGAACAATTCTATTATCCAAGAGGAGAGAAAAAACTGACTTGAGCTGAGAGATAAAAGGAGTTTTTCCTATATTAGAATAAGCCGTGTTTATCTATTATTAAATTCAGCTTTACGGCTTTCATTGGTTTTCCCTTCGCCCTCTCAGTTTTCTGATGAGGGCTTTTTTTTGCCTGAAGAAAATCCATTTAAAAAGATTGAGGATTAATAAGGTTACCTCAACGTGCAAGCTGTTTTCTTTGGAAGCAGAGAAAATAAATTGATCCCCCATAAAAAAAGACTCCGATGATATGTCTATCACCGGAGTCTTATGCACTGTGTCAATCTATAGTATTAGGATGATCTTATAGGCTGAACACGCTCAGAACGCCACCTAAAGAAGTCCAGCTTGATAACGATTTGTAGGCACCAACAGCACCTAAGCCATCGGTGTCATTTTCCAGGTTGTTGGTCATGCCGATACCAGCCCAGCCACCAATGCCTGACAAGATAGCAATATATTGTTTGCCATCGTGTTTATAGGTGTTCACATTGCCCACGATGCCTGATGGGGTTTTGAAACGCCATAGCTCACGTCCAGTTTGAGCATCAACTGCTTTTAAATATCCTTCTAAAGTACCGTAGAAGACGACATCACCGGCTGTCGCTAAAGCACCTGACCATACTGAGAATCTTTCTTTATCAGACCAGACGATTTTACCTTCACGTGCATCCCAGGCAATAAAGTTGCCCATATTGTCTTTTTCAGCAGCAAACATATTGACTGAGGCGCCTACATAAGGTTGACCCGCTAAATATTCCACCTCAAATGGTTCCAGGTCCATACAAATATGGTTTGTTGGCACATAGAACAGGCCCGTTTTTGGTGAGTATGCAGCAGGTTGTTGATCCTTAGCACCATGTGCTGCCGGGCAGATTCCAGTCGTGTTTGTATCTTCACCATTATGTTCAGGAGAGAACTGTTTATTACGGTCGGGTAAGCCTGTTTTCAGATTAACGCTATTCGCCCAGTTAACCGAAGGATCAAACTTGTTGGCGACTAATAATTCACCTGATGCACGATCCATGGTGTAGCCAAAACCATTACGGTCAAAATGCACTGCTGTTTTGCGCATTTTGCCTTTGACTTTTTGATCGGCAAGAATGACTTCGTTGACACCGTCGTAATCCCATTCATCATGTGGCGTCATTTGATAAATCCATTTCGCCATGCCTGTATCTAAATCACGGGCAAACAATGACATAGTCCATTTGTTATCACCAGGACGTTGCAGTGGATTCCATGTCGATGGGTTACCCGTACCATAGTAAAACAGGTTCAGATCCGGATCGTATGAATACCATCCCCAAGTCGTACCACCACCAAT
>NZ_DIAC01000051.1:81716-81910 GCF_002414625.1 Methylophaga sp. UBA5088
GTACCACCACCAATTTTCCATTGATCACCTTTCCAGGTGTTTAATGATGAATTTTCACCAACAGGTTTCAGCATCGATGTTGTTTTTTCAGGATCTACCAACATCTCTGCATCAGGACCTGTGCTGTAGGCTTTATATAAAGACTTACCATTTAAATCGTAAGTCTGAACATAACCACGAACACCAAATTCACC
>NZ_DIAC01000076.1:0-1806 GCF_002414625.1 Methylophaga sp. UBA5088
GTTTTTTGCAAACTTGGCATTGTTTACACCAGATTGCAGACTTCGACCTTATTTCTTCTGAGTGGTTTCTTGTAACAACAGCTAATCTAGGCGTTGACATAGGCAGCCAACTCTTCTGGTTCTCCTGTTGGAAAAGCTTGTTTTAAGAATTCCAGGAAGGCTGAGACACGTGCATTGAGCAGACGTCGAGATGGATAGAGAGCCCAGAGCGCAATTTCAGGGCCGGAGGTTTCACCCCAGCAGACCAGTCGACCTGTTTGCAGATCGTCACTGACCAGAGAAACAGGCAGCATTCCGGCCCCGGCACCTGCACGAACCGCATCTCGTACCATGATGATTGAAGAAAGGTGCAGTGTCGGGGTGACGGTTAAAGGTTGTTGGCCGTCTGTTGTGATGAGATCCCAAGTTGATGGATGTGGGTTCATACCACGCACAACCACGGGAACAGCTTGGTTATCTGAAGGACGAATCAAATCAGGGCTGGCAACTACCACCAATCGATCTCGCAGGAATAAGCGACCGTATAAGTTTTCATCGATGTCTGGGTTCACACGAATGACCAGATCATAAGCTTCGTCGATCATATCAACGGGTCTATCTTCGGTTGACACTTCCAGCTGTACATCGGGATATTTCAAGGCGAATTCTGCAGCAAGTTTACCCATCGCGAGCTGGCAGAACAGGAGTGGTGCACTAATACGCAAATGGCCGGATGGAGTTTCTGCCCCGGAAGCAATGGAATTGACGGTTTCATTCAGCTCGGTCAGTAATGTTTGTGTTCGTTCGTAAAGCGCCATTCCTTCCTGAGTCAGCTTGAGGGTATGTGATCCACGTTCAAACAATCTCAGTTGAAGACTGTTCTCTAATTCAGCCACTCGGCGTGACAAGGTAGCTTTGGGACGGTCTGTTGCTCGTGCAGCTCGCCCAATTCCGCCATGTTTGGCAACCAGATTAAAGTCAACGAGAGCAAGAAGATCCATGTGTTCCACCAGTAAGACAGTCTGTCTAAATATAGCATCTATCGTATCGTTTATGAAACAAATAAAGTGTAAGTCCTAGCTAGACAGACCTTAACTTTTAATTGGAGAAAACTGATGACTATTCTTGTAACTGGAGCTTCTGGCCGTGTCGGTCAGCATGTAGTTAAACAACTTATCAAACGTGACGCGAATGTTCGTGTGTTAACCCGTGATCCTGCCACAGCCAACTTTCCCGATGGCGTCGATGTGGTGAAAGGTGATTTGCTTGATATTGAGGCTTTACGCCATGCCTTCGATGGCGTCACCACCTTGTTTCTGCTCAATGCCGTTACAGGTGATGAGTTTACTCAGGCGCTTATCACCTTGAATATGGCTCGCGAAGCAGGCGTTCATCATGTGGTTTATTTATCAGTATTTAATGCTGATAAGTCCGTCAATGTGCCACATTTTGCTGTGAAATATGGTGCCGAACGCATGCTGGAGCATATGGGGTTCAGCGCAACGATTCTGCGTCCGGCCTACTTTATAGATAACGATCTGATGATCAAAGATGTGATTCTCAATCATGCTATTTATCCGATGCCGGTTGGAAGCAAAGGGTTAGCTATGATCGATGTCAGAGATATTGCCGAGGTGGCTGCCATTGAGTTAATCCGACGCGATAAGGCTGAAGACAGCTTACCCATTACCAGTATTAACCTGGTGGGGCCTGACACCTTGACTGGAGCAGATCTAGCCAGTATCTGGTCTGACGTTCTTAAGCGACCCGTTAACTATGCTGGCGACGATACCAGCCAATTTGAGCAGAATATGGCAACCTTTATGC
>NZ_DIAC01000076.1:1929-2480 GCF_002414625.1 Methylophaga sp. UBA5088
AGAATATGGCAACCTTTATGCCGAAGTGGACTGCCTATGATATGCGGTTGATGGCGGAACGTTTTATCAGCGATGGCATGATTCCTCAAGCTGGCGATGTGGAACATTTGACACAAATGCTGGGTCGCCCATTACACAGCTATCGTGACTTTGCACAGACCATCTCTGCTTAGCTAAGCGTTTAGCGTTAATATAAAAACGGCAGGAAAGCGAATCACTCTTTCCTGCCGTTTTATTGATATGAGTATTAAATCTAGAAAAGCAGTAGTTTCATTGCCTGGTGACCAAAAAAGAATCCATGTTTTGCCATTGAAGCAGTCGAGAAATACGCTTTTCGATCGAGTCGTTCAGAGCGCCTTTTCATCAGCGTAGCTATTGACAGCCATGCTATAAATTTCTGAAGCACGTAAACCCCAACACTTTTTAATGACTTCAGGAAGTCTGAATTAAGATGATCAGAAAGAAACACAGTTTTAATTTTGTCAGCAAATACATATGGCTTTTTAGTTTATTACTCAGCAGCACCGTTTTTGCACAATCACCCTTTGAGC
>NZ_DIAC01000076.1:2776-2907 GCF_002414625.1 Methylophaga sp. UBA5088
CCCGCTATTTTGGCCTTGCAACGTTTACGTGAAGAAGTTGATGCAAAGCAGTTAAAAGGGTCGTTGATTCTGGTGCATCTAGCCAATTTACCGGGCTTTCATGCTCGCCGTGTTGCTCTGCATCCAGCGGA
>NZ_DIAC01000012.1:0-6262 GCF_002414625.1 Methylophaga sp. UBA5088
GACCACGGTGATTACGCGGGAGCAAATCGAAAAATTACAAATCAATGATCTTCCAACACTTTTATCAAGAACACCTGGCGTCGATATGGCAAGAAATGGTGGGCTCGGAAATAGCACGAGTTTATTCATAAGAGGTTCGAATTCAGACCATGTTCTCGTACTTGTCGATGGCGTCAAATGGTTTTCAGCGACATCAGGTGGATCGGCCTTACAACACTTTCCTGTTCAGCTTATTGATAGGATAGAAATCGTGAGAGGGCCGAGATCCGGTGTATATGGATCAGAAGCTATTGGTGGTGTTATTCAAATTTTCACCAGAAAAGGTCAGGAAGGTGAAATAAAGCCGTTTTTCTCTATCGCTACTGGAACAAAAAATACTCAAACCGCGTCAGCAGGTGTGAGTGGTGGCACCAAAAATACTAAATATAACCTTAGTTACAGTCACTTATCATCGAACGGTATTGATGTCAGAGAAACAACGGATCCAGATCATGATGGATACAGAAATAATAGTCTATCGTTCAATGTTCAGCACAAAATCACAAATGATTGGCAAGTTGGTACGACCTTATTAAGGACACAAGGTCGTGCATACTATGATGGCTCTGGTAATCCATCCAGTAAAGTTGTGGAACAAGTCGTTGGAGTCAATACAAGTATCAATATTAACGACTTATGGCTGACATCCTTTACGTTGTCAGAGTCACGAGATAAATCTCAAGCCTACGCTGACAACATCGCAGGTAATGACTTTAATACACGCCACAGAACGATAAGTTGGCTTAACACACTGACGCTGAATGAAAAAAACAAACTAAATGTAGGCATCGATTTAGATAATGACCGCGTTGATGGAGCCTATGACTATCGTGAAACATCACGAGACAATCATGCTGTGTTTGCCAGCTGGCAAGGTCAGGCAAATATTCATGACTGGATGATTAGTGCTCGCTATGATGACAATGAAGCATTCGGTGATGAGACGACTGGAACTGCTGAATGGGGTATGTCTGTAACGGATGACATCCGGTTTGTTGCAAGCGCTGGTACGGCGTTTAAAGCCCCGACCTTTAATCAGCTCTACGCCCCTGATTTTGGCTGGTTTGTCGGTAACCCAGATTTAGATGCAGAAAAGTCAAAAAATTATGGTATTGCTCTACAGTCCACGCCAAGCTGGGGAACATGGTCAGTTAATCTCTACAAAAACAAAGTAAGGGATTTATTGTCATTTCAGGGCAACACGTACGTGAATGTTGATGAAGCTGAGATAAAAGGGATTGAATTTGATGCATCAACCCAGCTGTCTGGATGGGATGTCAATTTCAACGCAGCTATTCTCGACCCAGAAGACACGGACACGGGTAATACATTAGCAAGACGAGCCAGACAATTGGCTAACATTAACCTGGATCACGCCATCAATCATCAGTGGTCTGTGGGCGGCAGTCTAAAGCTGAGAGGAAAGAGCTATGATAATGCCTCTAATACCAACCGTTTGGGTGGATATGGATTAGTTGATCTGAGAGTCGCTTACCAATTCAAACCGGAATGGACTGTCAGACTCACTGGTGAAAATATGCTCAATAAAGACTACCAGACAGCGGATACATACAATAGCCTTGGTAGAACAGTGATGTTATCTCTGAGCTATCAACCATAAAACCGACTAGGCTTCATAAAAAATACCCGAACAAGTTTCGGGTATTTTTTTGACTGAAACTCAGGATTCATCTGGTCAGTAGCCTGCTAAAAATATAGAATTGTTACATCTTTTTTATGTTGAACTCCCATGACAGATAAATATGACAATAAAGGCTTTGCTACCAAAGCCGTTCGAGTTGGTCACAAAAGAACTGCCGAGTCAGAACAGTCTGAACCTATATTCCCAACGTCCAGCTTTGTCTTCGAAAGTGCAGAGCAAGCTGCAGCACGATTTGGTGGTGATGAGCCGGGTAATATCTATTCTCGTTTTACTAATCCCACCGTTCGCACTTTTGAACAGCGTTTAGCTGCTTTGGAAGGTGGTGAGTCCTGTGTTGCTACTTCATCTGGCATGTCGGCGATTTTATCGACAATGATGGCCTTATTATCAGCCGGTGATCATATCGTTTCGTCGATGAGTATTTTCGGCACTACACGTGTGTTGTTTGATAAATATTTATCCAAGTTTGGTGTCAGCACCAGCTATGTGAAGCTGATTGATTTAGATGACTGGAAAGCCGCTATTACGCCAGAAACAAAAATGCTGTTTTTAGAAACGCCTTCTAATCCAATGAATGAAATTGCAGATTTGGAAGCGCTTTCTGAGCTTGCCAAGGCCAATGATTGTTTATTGGTTGTCGATAACTGTTTCTGTACGCCGGCATTACAAAGACCGTTGGAGTTTGGCGCTGATATCGTTGTGCATTCAGCTACAAAATACATCGATGGCCAGGGCCGTTGTATTGGTGGTGCGGTGGTTGGCGATGCTAAACGTGTTGGTGAAGACGTATATGGTTTCTTGCGTACAGCAGGACCGACGATGAGTCCATTCAATGCCTGGACCTTCCTCAAAGGTCTGGAAACCCTGGATCTCAGAATGAAAGCCCATTCTGCGTCAGCACTTGAGGTAGCAAGCTGGCTAGAGTCGCAACCTTTAGTAAGCCATGTGTTTTACTCAGGCTTACCATCGCATCCACAGCACGAATTAGCTAAGAAACAGCAGTCAGCATTTGGTGGCATTATTGCTTTTGAAATCAAAGGCGGTAAGAAGGATGCATGGTCTCTCATTAACGCTTTGGAGTGGCTGTCTATCACCGCGAACTTAGGTGATAGCAAAACGACCATCACGCATCCTGCAACAACAACACATGGACGTCTCACTGAAGAAGCACGCGCTGCAGCTGGCATCACTGATGGAATGTTACGACTCTCTATCGGCCTTGAAAGTGTGGATGATATTAAAGCGGATTTAGCCCGCGGCTTTGCTGCTATTAAATAACGGCACAAAACCTGCATAGCCCTGCCTAGATTGGAGTGGCTGTCAAAAAAATGTCTTTAAAAAGCGTAAAGACAGAAGCTGACAGCATAATGAACAAGGTAGATTGCTATGTTAGATTTCTTAAAGATCGCATTGCCATTAGCTTTGTTGGTGACTATGCCAACAAAGCTTGCACAAGCGGCTGAAACACCCAGTAGTGATGTTCGTGTTGTGATAGATGTCTCGGGCAGCATGAAAAAGAATGATCCCAAAAACCTGCGAGCACCTGCGCTGAGAATGTTAGTGGGGCTCATGCCAGATGACGCAAACTCAGGGGTTTGGACCTTTGCTAAGATGGTCAATATGCTGGTGCCATGGCAAAAAGTTGATGATGACTGGCGACAGAAAGCGATTGAAAAATCCTCAAAAATTCACTCCCTTGGTCTCTATACTAATATCGAGCTAGCCTTAGAAAAAGCCACAAAAACAGGCATAAAAAACGATCCTAAACAACGTCAAAGCTTGATTTTATTGTCTGATGGTTTTGTTGATTTACAACCAGGACAAAAAGCCAGCGAAGCCTCTCGCCAGCGCATCCTCAATGCGATTGTGCCTAGACTAAAAGCGGCGAATCTCGCCGTTCACACAATTGCCCTGTCAGATAATGCCGATCATGAACTGCTGAAAGCTATCTCAATGGAAACGGATGGCTGGTATCAACAAGCCAATACGGCTGATGATTTGCAACGTATTTTCCTTCATATGTTCGAAAAAGCCACCCAGCCAGACACTGTTCCTCTCGCTGATAATCAGTTCAAAATCGATAGCAGTGTCAATGAAATGACAGTGCTGGCTTTTCGAAAAGCAGGATCAGCAGAAACACAACTTAAAACACCCGACGGTAGAACCCTCACCGAGTTGGATCAATCAGATAAATTGCGTTGGTTACATGAAGATAGTTTTGATCTGATTACCATTGAAAACCCGGCGACGGGCGAGTGGCGAATTGATGCTCAGCTTGATCCGGATAACAGGGTAATGGTTGTCACGGATATGAAACTGGAAACCAGTGATTTACCTAATAATGTGCTGAAAGGGGAAAAGTTCGATTTTCACGCGACATTAACTGATCACGGAAAACACATTACACGAAACGATTTTCTGGAGTTGGTTGACGGCTCACTCAAACAAAATTCTGAGCTGGAAGAAAAGCAGTTGTCGATGACATTGGACCCACAAAAAAGTCAGTTTAATGCCAAATTGGGTGAGGAGTTCACCGCTGGACGTCAGGATGTGATTGTCACCTTGAAAAGTGCGACGTTTGAACGTCAGAGACGCCAAAGTATCAATGTGATAGCAGCGCCTTACTATGTTGATTCGGAACGTCTACCTGGCGATAGTCGAAGTCATCGTATACAGGTTCAGGTCGAACCAACCCTAATAAAACCAGATTCTTTGTCGATAAAAGCATTATTAAGAGAAGAAAATGGTAGCGAGTGGCCATACGAGATGCAGAAAACGGATACGAACAATTGGCAGCTGACATTAACTGAACTCACGAAAGATGCCGATTACGAATTATCGCTTCAGTTACGCGGTGAAACGCCTGAAGGACGTCCGGTTTTTTTACAAGCTGAGCCTATCACGTTGAAAGATGAATTAGCGCTTGAACCAGCTGCTGAATTATTTGATGAAGAACTTGCTCCCATTCTGGAACCGATTACAGGTGAAGATGCAGCTGACGTCGATATTATGCCCTTGGATGATGACTTGATGCTAAGCGAGGATAATGAAGAATCAGGTATCTCAATATCTGATAACACAAAACTTCTGATAGGTAATGCCATTATCTTAGCTCTACTGATAGCTGGCGTTATCTGGTGGCGAAGACAGAATGCAGCAACCGCAGCGGTGGGAGATATGCTTTGATAAATCTAACCGATCCAATGCTCGAGTTCCTGGCGTATGAACTGGCTCTGATTTTTGCTGTTATTGCTGGCATTTTATTAATAAGTAATCGAAAAAAAAGGCGGAAAGTTCATAATGCCGGCACCAACGCCGTAAAAAAAATTAAGCGGGACCAGATATCGAGAGAGCAAAATCTCAGTCAGGTTTTACATGAAAAATACGCCCTAAGTGATGAAGCGCTCAAAGCGGAAGTAAACGACTTTCTTGAGCGTGAACGTCGCATACAAAAAAGTCTTATCAAAACCTATATAGAACAGGATGATAAAG
Organism: Methylophaga sp. UBA5088; assembly: GCF_002414625.1. Lineage (NCBI taxonomy): Bacteria > Pseudomonadati > Pseudomonadota > Gammaproteobacteria > Thiotrichales > Piscirickettsiaceae > Methylophaga > Methylophaga sp. UBA5088. The sequence goes on from NZ_DIAC01000012.1 coordinate 5,195, forward strand.
CGTTTTTAGCTATTCCTGGCCTGGTTGAGCAAGCCGTTGATGCGGCATTGAACATCGAGCCAGTTGGTTCACACGCTAAGTCTCAACAATCTGAAGAAACGGCACCAACCGCAGATGATTTACAGCAACAGATTGATCACGCGGCACAAACGATGGAACGTTTACTGAGTCAGTATCAACAACTGACAGGGGCTTCAATGGCTGCGGCAGCTGTGCTTCCAACTGAGAAAGAGGATGTTGAGATTGATGAGAGTGTGACCGAAGAGGAAACGCCAGCAGAAATTGACGAGGTACCTGAACCTCAGGAAGAGCAAACCTTTGGTGATGGCGATGAGATAAATCAGGTATTCGATGATCAGGCCGAGGTTCCATCACTCTCACCTGAGACAGATGTCAGTGAGCCAACCGAGCCTGAAGACGCAGCTGATACTGACACCCCTAATGCTGAAATACCTGCTAACAACGACTCATCTCCAGAAGAAGAGCCCATCTTATCTAATGAAGAACTGGATGCGTTATTAGACGGGGACGATTTTTCACTGGAAGATGAAAACGCAAGTGTTTCTGACCCAGACAATACAAACGAGACTAGAGAGACAGAGATTCGCAACGAGCCAGTTGATGTCGTTGAAATCAATGGTATTGCTGATGAAGCTGATTCAGTCCAACAGGAAGAGCTCACCGATGAAGAGCTTCAACGCTTTACCGAAGTCACAGATGAGATTGAAATTCCGGGGGCTGTGGATGATATTTTGTCGTCACTGCAAGACAACGAAGAGAAGCAGCAAACATCAGTTGAGACAGATTCAGATACTGAAATCGATAACGAAGATAATGAGTCTGAGCTGACACTAGATGAAACCATAACTGATGAAATTGACAGCAGTGAGGCTCAAGATGAGCAGCAACCAGTTGATGTGACTCAAGCTCTTGACGTTGAAAACGAAGCAGTCATACCGACTGAATCAGTCGATGACATTAGTAGTGACATCGACGAAGATGGTAATGAGCCTGGAGCTGTTACGCCTGATGAGTCCAAAGGCAATGATGAAAGCAATTTGGCTGACG
>NZ_DIAC01000012.1:6377-6626 GCF_002414625.1 Methylophaga sp. UBA5088
TGATGAAAGCAATTTGGCTGACGTAGAGCCTGAGTTGTCAGAATCATCGGAGTCGTCAGCTGATATAGAAATTGACAATATTGCTGAAGAACCCATCACAACAGAAGAACAGAATTCTGAGCCAGAGCTTTCTGAAGACGAGCTGAGTCTTGAGCCCATAGATAACGATGAAGCTCCAGCAATTGATGAACCTCAACTTGAAACAGAAGCTGAAACCCCAGAGCTTGCTGAAGATAATGAACCAGAAGT
>NZ_DIAC01000022.1:0-3978 GCF_002414625.1 Methylophaga sp. UBA5088
ATACAGGCATGAATAGAAAACAAGGAGACCAGCGATGACGACGTTGAGCGTGGAGAAAAGATGTCCAGCCTATATGAGATGTCAATTTGAGCAATAAGCGTTTGTACCAGGGCTGTGATGACACAGAAGACTGTATACGTTGATAGATGCGTTCAAAAATACGTGGTACAGCAATTAATACAGAGGGTTTCAGCTCTTGAATATCATTGGCTAATTGTGGAATGCCTCTGGAAAAAGCCACTCTAGCGCCTGTCATCATGGGTAAATAGTAACCGGCCGTTCTCTCCAGTGTGTGCGATAGGGGGAGAAAGGATAGAAAAAGATCATCTGACCGAACTTGAAAGCACTCAAGTGAAGCGCTGGCAACAGACAAAATATTATAATGACTGAGCATAACGCCCTTGGGTTTACCTGTGGTGCCTGAAGTGTAGATGATCGTGGCTAATTGATGAGGATCTGCCTGCCAATCAATCAAGGCCGGGTTAGTATCCGTTCTCAACCATTCATTCATGTATACCGCTGGTGCATCAAGTATATTTTCACCAGTAGTTTTGATAATCACACGTTTGAGTTGATGTTCGTCTGATAACGAAGGTTTCAGACGTTGCCATTGATGCTGGTTTTGTAAAAATAAACATCTGACATCAGCATCTTGCAAGATAAAAGCAAGGCTATCAGGCCGATCATCTGGGTAGAGTGGGACTGTAATGAGACAAAGACTTAAGGCTGCCTGATCGAAAAACACCCATTCCTGACAATTTTTCAAATTTAACGCGACCCGGTCGCCTGATCTCAGACCTTCTGATTTCAGTGCATGTTGCCAGATAGCTATTTGTTGTGCAGCCTCTGACCAAGTGGTGGTTTGCCACTGTTGAGTATCTGCACAAAAATGTGAATAGGCTGTGCTGTTGGGGGTTTTTCTATGCCGCTCTCTGAATAGGCCGTATAAAGTCTGAGCAGAAGCTATAGAAATATAATCTGTTGTATCCAATGACATTTACATTAACCAACGAAGTTGAACTCCTAACAAATCAACACTGACATCATAATCACCATTAAGACTATGACTTCCGTCGGACTCTCTTATCGAAGGATTGCTTGCAAATAAATGGGCATAGCCTGCATCGATAACCAGATTGTCAGAATAGTTATAGGTGGCGCCGATCGCTAACCATTTTCTGTCATTGTCAGGTATTCGCGCAGTGCGTCGTTCGGCATTGGGAACGGGTGTTTCATCGTAGGCAATCCCTGTACGAAATTGCCATTTATCACTGTATTGATAATTCAAACCAATCCCATATCGCATGCTGTTATCCCAGTCTTCTGCTTTGGTACTGGTGAAGGCGCCACCATCTGATTCAATAGCAAGCTCTTCAAAACGGCTCCAACGGGTCATCGTGGCATCAGCCATAACGGACCATTTATCATTGAGCTGATGATGGATAGCAAGTGAGAGCGTTTCTGGTAAATCCACATCGCCCTGAATATCTTGTTCGATCTTGCCTATCGGTGTCGTGACTTTACCGTCCCCTTCAAGCGTATGCGAAATTTTAGAGCGATAAGCTAGAGCCAGACGTGTTTCCGGCGTCATCTGATACATAATGCCTAAGTTATAACCATAGCCCCAGTCATCCGCTTCCAATTTTACTTTTCGATCAGGAGCGCCAAATCGATCTGTCATCTGTGACAGTGTGAGATCAATGTATTCTGCACTCACACCAAATCCAATAGAGAGTTTATCTGTCGCTTTGAAAGCAATGCTTGGATTGAAATTGATGGTTTTGAGATCCGATTTCACAGCAAAATAACGGCCCACCCAATTTTCGTTATATTCAGTGACTAAGCCAAAAGGAGCCGTCACACCAAAGCCGATTGCGACTTTGTCATTAAGTGGTTTCGCAAAGTAAAAGTTAGGTACAACTGCATTGTTACCTGCATCACCATAGTCACCCCCATTTGCTGGAGAGCTCGTACCGTCGTTATTGAATTCGGTATTGGGTGCTATGTAGTTAAGTGCGAAGTCCATCTCGGCTTGTTTTAGATATACCAGGCCGGCCGGATTAAAAAAGACGGTACTGCCATCTTCAGCTGCTGCAGCACTGCCGGCGAAAGCTCTTCCTAAGCCTGTCACACTTTGCTCGATAATGGCGAAGCCTGCACCAAAACTAGCACTGCTCATGGTACTGAGTAAAAGGAAACTGGGTGCTTTTAGGATATTTAATTTCATAGTCAATTACTTGCAGCTGGTTTTTGAACAAGTTGATAAAGTATCTCAAGCACCTGACAGGTGCAAGCTTTTATCAATCTCAGCTTATATCCGCTTAAAAACCAAATCCCAGACACCATGTCCCAAGCGATGACCACGTTGTTCAAATTTGGTCAGGGGACGGTAATCAGGACGTTCGATGTAAGTATTGTCGTGGCTTGTATTTTGAAAACGAGTATTGGAGGAGACATCTGCAAGCATTTGTTCCGCATAATCTTGCCAGTCTGTTGCCAGATGTAAATGGCCACCATGTTCTAATTTGTCTGCCAGGACATTGACAAACTCAGGCTGGATAATTCGCCGTTTGTTGTGGCGCTTTTTATGCCACGGATCAGGAAAGTAAATTTGAACACGGGCGAGAGCCTGATTTTTGATGCGCTGTTTAAGAAGTTGAACAGCATCGGTGCAAGCAACCCGGACATTGCTCAGCTGCTCATCGTCGATACCTTTGAGTAACTGACCGACACCAGGACGATGAACCTCTATGCCTATATAGTCATGATCTGGATGATTCTTAGCCATCTCAATCAATGAGGCACCATTACCGAAACCTATTTCGATAACTTTAGGTGCGGTGCGACCAAAAAGGGCATTGAGATCAGATAAATCTGTGTCGTCTTCAATACCGAAAATGGGCCAGTGATTATCCAGAGCGCGCTGTTGTCCGGGTGTCAGACGGCCTTCACGGCGAACAAAACTACGTATTTGTCGCATCGCTTTTGTTTCAGTTGTCATAGTATTTTCGGTAAAAAATTAAAGCCGGATATGATACCTGAAGCGCTATTAGATAACACGAGGAGCAAAACTTTTTTGTCTCTTTCTCATCAGCTGAAAGGCAGAATGTGAAGTTCATCACAGCCAGCATTTCTGCCATATTGCGTCGTGTTTGAAATAATAATAATGAGAATTTGATACTTTTTCATAGCGCATTTGCGGGGTAAGTTTTTGATAACAGCGTGCTAAAAATGAGTATTAGCGTTATAATATCGGGTCTTTACGTAGATTCTTAAGGGTACCCCGAACCCGCAATTATCTTTGCATATATTCAGGCAAAGCATTTAAGAGAGAAGGAAAGTATGGTTCATCCAGTTTTAGAAGCCGTCACCAATGACGTCATCGAGAGAAGCAAAAAAACACGGGATATTTACCTGGCCCGTATTGATGAGGCAATTCAAAAAGGCCCTCATCGTGCTGTATTGGGCTGCGGTAATTTAGCTCATGGATTTGCTGCCTGCTCGATGTCAGAGAAAGCAGACTTAGCTGCTGATCAAAAAGCCAATATTGCGATTATCTCTTCCTACAACGACATGCTATCAGCGCATGAGCCGTTCAAAGATTTCCCAGCAATCATCAAGAAAGCAGCCACTGAAGCAGGTGGGGTAGCCCAGTTTGCTGGTGGTGTTCCAGCCATGTGTGATGGTATTACACAGGGTCAACCCGGCATGGAACTCTCACTTTTCAGCCGTGACGTTATCGCTATGGCGACGGCTGTTGGCCTAAGCCACAACATGTTTGATGCGGCAATGTACCTCGGTGTTTGTGACAAAATTGTCCCTGGTCTGTTGATTGGTGCATTGAGTTTCGGTCATTTACCGGCCGTTTTCGTTCCAGCTGGCCCTATGCCGAGCGGCTTACCCAATAAAGAAAAAGTACGTATTCGTCAGCTTTATGCTGAAGGCAAAGTAGGCCGTGACGAATTACTGAAAGCTGAG
>NZ_DIAC01000022.1:4072-9977 GCF_002414625.1 Methylophaga sp. UBA5088
GAGTCATACCACAGCCCGGGTACATGTACATTCTACGGCACAGCGAATAGTAACCAGATGATGGTTGAAATGATGGGGCTTCACCTTCCTGGTAGCTCATTCATTAATCCAAACACGCCACTGCGTGATGCATTAACCAAACGCGCAACCGAACAAGCACTCAAATTTACAGCATTGGGTGATGATTATCGTCCGATTGGTCACATGATCGATGAGAAAGCGATATTGAATGCCTTGGTTGGTCTGTTAGCCACAGGTGGTTCAACGAATCACACTATTCACTTAATCGCGATTGCACGTGCAGCTGGCATCATCATTAACTGGGACGATTTTGACCGTCTGTCAAAAATCATCCCATTAGTGACACGTATTTACCCGAACGGTACTGCCGATGTGAATCACTTCCAGGCTGCTGGTGGTATGGGTGTATTGATTCGTGAATTATCTAAACACGGCTTAATGCATACTGACATCATCACCATCGGTGATGAGAAAGGCATGGAGCAATACACTAAAGAACCGACACTGAAAGACGGTACTTTGACATGGGAAGAAGGTCCTGAAGCCTCACTTGATACTGATGTTATCGGTAGTGTTCCTGCACCGTTTGCTACAAGTGGTGGTTTACACCTTATCAAAGGTAATCTTGGTCGTGGTATGTCTAAGATATCTGCCGTTGATCCTAAACATCAGGTTGTTGAAGCACCTGCGATGGTCTTTGATAATCAAGACCATGTCGTTGAAGCATTCAAACGTGGTGAAATGAATAAAGACGTGATTGTTGTCCTGCGTTTCCAAGGACCAAAATCAAACGGTATGCCTGAGCTGCATAAACTGACACCACCATTAGGTGTATTACAGGATAAAGGCTTTAAAGTCGCGCTTGTGACTGATGGCCGTATGTCTGGTGCATCGGGTAAAGTGCCTTCTGCTATTCACTTATGTCCTGAATGTGCTGATGGTAGCATCCTCACCAAAGTACGTGATGGCGATATGATCCGTCTTGATACACAACGTGGTGAGTTGAATGTGTTGGTCGACGAAGAAGAACTGAACTCACGTATGGCTTGTGTACTGGCTAATACTGAACATCACTATGGCATGGGCCGTGAACTGTTTGATAGTTTCCGCCAAGGCGTTTCATCAGCTGAAACAGGTGCCATCAACATGTTTAATGTCGAATAATTATTTGGAATAAGTTAATCAATGTCTAAAACAATTCAAGAGATCATGAAAGTATCGCCGATTGTACCGGTGATGGTTATCAATAATGTTGAACATGCTGTGCCCTTAGCTAAAGCTTTGGTTAAAGGTGGTTTGAAGGTTCTGGAAATTACTTTAAGAACAGATGCAGCACTTGAATCTATCCGTCGCATCAAAGCTGAAGTGCCTGATGCTATCGTTGGTGCTGGTACTATCATCAACATCGAAACACTCAATGCAGCGATTGATGCAGGCGCTGAGTTTATCGTCAGCCCTGGTACCACAGAAAAATTGATTGATGCAGCATTAAAAACCGGCGTGCCTTTATTACCTGGTGTGGCCGATCCAAGCCAGGCAATGGCGCTGCTTGAAAAAGGCATCACAGCAATGAAATTCTTCCCTGCTGAAGCCGCGGGTGGTGTGCCAATGTTGAAATCAATCGGTGCGCCGATTCCACAAATCACCTTCTGCCCAACGGGTGGTGTCAACCAGAAAAATGTGAAGGACTATTACAGTCTTCCTAATGTAGGTTGTGTTGGTGGCTCATGGATGTGTGCTGCAAGCTTAGTTGATGCGGAAAACTGGGATGAAATTACCCGTCTTTCTGCTGAAGCGATTGAATTAGCGACTGCCTAAGCGCGAATCTAATAAGAATAAAAAAGGCTGGGATTATCCCGGCCTTTTTTATGCCTGTCTTACCAGTAAAATGCCTTTTGATAACCAGTCTGTTATTAACTCTTTGGCGCCATTTTTTATCAGCCGATAATCAAGTTGTGGCATGGCTTCGGCAATCGCATCAATAACCGACTCAACGTCTTCTCCCTGGCTGATTTGCTCGAAGAGATGTGCGCTTAAACCATTGAGTTCGATGAACTTTACGTCATCCGTTTTATTGCGATATACCAGCAGATAATGAGGCTGTTCAGATGGCGTGGTCGGCTGAAAATCATCACAAATCTGATGTACAGGAAATTGGAAACTTAATAGCCAGGCCAGGGGAGAGCCTTGATAAGACATGGCCAACATATTGGTTATTTTATCAATCTCACTACATTCCCATTCTTCCTCGGCAATACTTAATGCCAATTCAACCCACTCATAATGAGCCAGCTCCTGCAAAAAAGGCATGGTTTCATTTACGTCATGCTGTTGATTCAAATATTCAATAAACTCTTTTGAGACATCAACAAACCGAGGTGATTGGCAAAAATGATTTTTCATAAAGGATCTGACCAGTGCCAGCCAGTCATTTTCGTTCATCAGTTGCCGTATAACGGGAAAAGCACTGGATAAGGTGCTGTCAATATTATTAAAAAATAAATCGCGGTAAATCGCCATTCGACGGCTTTCCAGCTGGTCTGGAATAGGCTGATGTTCAGGATCTCGGATATAGGCGGCAAACTGATATTGTGTTTCTTGAAACTGATTAGCCATGTCGAGCCTGCATATCATATGGCTGTTGTTGATATTTTCTGATGATCGTCATCTCATCAAACAAATGTGACAGAGAAGGAATATTAAAGTCACGCTCGAGCAGGGTAGGGATAATGCCATGCCGGTCGTAAGTATGACTGAGGAGCTGCCAGACAGGGTCGACAATATCAGCACCATGAGTATCGACAATCAAATCCTCTGCTTCATTGTAATGTCCGGCAATATGGAGATACGCAATTCGATCCGTCGGCATCGCATCGATAAAGTGCTTGGCGTCATAACCATGATTGATACTGTTCACATAAACATTATTTACATCTAATAACAGACCACAATTTGCTTCTTCTAGTACCTCTCGTGTGAAATCAACTTCAGTCATTTCTTGGCCTGGGGCGGCGTAATACGACACATTTTCTATAATAAGTTGTCTTTCCAGAATATCCTGAACCTGCTTAATACGCTCTGACACATAACGAACAGACTCAGCAGTAAACGGAATTGGCATTAAGTCATAAAGGTGGCCATCATCACTGCAAAAGCTTAAATGCTCGCTATAACTAACGATTTGATGCTTGTCGAAAAAATGTTTCAACTGTTTGAGAAAAGCGACATCTAGTGGTGCTGGGCTACCTATAGACAGTGATAAACCGTGACACATCATCGAAAAGCGTTCACAAGCAGCCGTGAATTGCTTGGCATATTTGCCACCGAGTCCCATCCAGTTCTCTGGCGCGACTTCCATAAAGTCGATATCAGGATTGCCCAATTCTAAGAGTTCTTCAATAAATTGTCGGCGTAGTCCAAGGCCTGTTCCTGAGACCGGACATGATGGGTGCGCCATTTTCTTCTCCTGCAGAATGCTGTCTTGATAAGACGAATTCATGCTGCGATTGTTACAACTATCAGTCTAAATTAATTTCAAACATGGTCCGGTCAACACCGACATTGCCTGTTTTTGTGTCTACAACATAAAGAATAGCTTTGTAGTGACCATTCTTATTCAATTGGGTTTTTGCTGAGAAGATGCCGATGGGCCCTGTAAAGCTTAATGGAATTTCATCTATCTTTTTCTCATCCTGCATCACAATGGCTTTAGCTTCATAATCATCTGGATTCCACAGACCATTTTTCTTAATAGGACAGCCACACATTAATGAAGCATTCAGATAGAACTCAACAACACCGTCCTGTAAGACCTGTGTCCAGCCGTCAGCAATAAAGCCAGGCATTTTGATTGTGATGCCGTCACCTAATAAATCTTTGCCGGGGATCAACCAGGTAGTGACACTGGCCTCTTGTAGAGACTGGCGGTATGCATAGGGGCCGAACAAGGTAATTTTGACCAGACGTGGCGTATCGATATCTACCGTTGCCAGATAGCCAGCAGTATTATTATCTGCAAGCATATCGCCACGTTGAACTGGATTTTTGATTAAACGATCAGTATCACCGGTGCCACCATGAATCCAACCTTCGTCGAGTAATTCATCTGTCTCGGCATCTTTGATAGTTACCCGAACGCCGCCCACACTCGTGCCGATAAATTTAGCATCAACAGCCATTGCTCTAATCATTACTTGCGTGGATTCTGCCTGGGCAACCAGGGGTAAAAACGAGAGTGTCAGCAACAAAAATGAGATGTAAGAAAATCTACGCATGATATATTCCTCAGTTATTCGTCTGTAGCCAAGCATCAAATCCACCCGCGATAGAGTAAACATGTTGATAGCCCATCGTTTGTAACGTTTGGGCAGCCAATGCGGATCTTCCGCCTGATTTGCAGTAAACAATAATAGCTTGCTCAAGGTTAGTCAGTGATGGGTGAGAATTCAGTGAAAACTCCAGCATACCTCTGGGAATAGGCAGCGCATTGGCTATATGGCCTGCCTCATATTCTGTTGGTTCTCTGACATCAATGACCGTGGCACTATCCAACATGGATGTTGCTTCTTCACAGCTGATTTCATTAATTTCACTTTTGGCTCGCTTCACCAAATCCATTGCAGTTAGGTTCATAACAACCTCGTTATTGTTTACAGATGATGAAACACACGATAACAAATTCTGTGTATTAGTAAATGCTAATTTTCTAAATAATTGACATGCATTAAATCAGGGAAACTAAGGGCAGAATTAATAAAACGCATAACAGTGAGTCTGCAAATATGTAATAGTCCTTTCTCATTACGTTTCATAGCGTCATAATGTGAAACAGATACATATTGATGCTTAAGATGCATCAGTCAAAACTGATGAAATAACCTGGTTAATCTATGTTTGCTTATATTGTCCGAAGGATTCTCTATGCGTTTCCGATTTTAATCGGGGTCAATGCGCTCACCTTTGCTCTGTTTTTTATGGTTAATACGCCGGATGATATGGCGCGAATGCATCTGGGTGAAAAGCACGTCACTCAAGAAGCGGTAAATGTCTGGAAAGAAGAGAGGGGATATAACAAGGCGTTGCTCTGGAACCATGAGCAGCAGGGCATGGATAAACTCACCGATACGATATTCTTTGATAAATCGTTGAGTCTGTTCGCCTTTGAGTTTGGTCAGGCAGATGATGGCCGCGATATTGGCGAAGATATTCAAACACGTATGTGGCCCAGCCTGGCGATAGCGGTTCCCGTTTTCATTATTGGTATGCTGGCCAATATCACCTTTGCCATGCTGATGGTTTTTTTCAGAGCCAGTTATCTCGATCTGAGTGGGGTCATTCTCTGTGTTGTGCTGATGTCTATTTCTGGGCTGTTCTACATCATCGGTGGCCAGTTTTTGGTGGGAAAGATCATGCAGCTTGTTCCGTTATCAGGCTACGCACAAGGGTTAGATGCCTTTAAATTTGTTATTTTGCCTGTCTTTATTGGTATCGTTTCTGGTATTGGCTCAGGCTCACGCTGGTACCGCACTCTATTTCTGGAAGAAGTCTCAAAGGATTATGTTCGCACTGCCAGAGCGAAAGGCTTATCTGAAATCAGAGTGTTATTTGTACATGTTCTGAAAAATGCCATGATACCCATCTTAACTGGGGCGGTAGTGGTTTTACCTACCTTGTTTATGGGAAGTTTAATCCTTGAATCCTTCTTTGGTATTCCCGGCTTAGGCAGTTACACCATTGATGCTATTCAGGCCCAAGACTTTGCTATCGTGCGTTCAATGGTCTTTCTAGGATCGGTTTTGTACATTGTGGGGCTGGTACTGACAGATATTTCCTATACATTAGTTGACCCAAGAGTAAGATTAGATGGTTGATAATATTGATGTGA
>NZ_DIAC01000022.1:10087-15736 GCF_002414625.1 Methylophaga sp. UBA5088
GATGGTTGATAATATTGATGTGCGTCAACAAGCCTTAAGGTGTTTGTTGATGAATGACCCATGGCAGAAAGCACAGCACACAAGAACGCTCTTCGAGCAAATAAATAAAGAAGGTTTTTATCTTAATCGACAATCACTTGATGTACCGACGATACCGGGCAGACCAGATAAACCAGACTTAGTCCCACCCAAAGCATTACCGCGTCGACGTAATAATCAACAAACAGGCCATGCCACACTGATTCACGCCATATGTCATATTGAGTTTAACGCGATTAATCTGGCACTGGACGCGACAGCCCGGTTTGCTGATATGCCCGAGGCTTTTTACCTGGACTGGATGCAAGTCGCCTATGAAGAAGCACATCATTTTTTATTATTAGATGAACATTTGCAAAGCATGGGATTTCATTATGGTGATTTTCCCGCCCATGACGGTATGTGGGAAATGGCTCAGAAGACACACCATGATCCACTGACAAGGATGGCATTAGTGCCTCGCGTGTTAGAGGCGAGGGGATTAGACGTCACACCTTCGATGATGAAGAAGTTAAAAAACTCAGGTGATCATAAAGCGTTTGATATTTTGACACTGATTTTGGAAGAAGAGATTGGTCATGTGACCATCGGTACTCGCTGGTTTAATTTTCTGTGCGAGCAACGGGGCGTGGACCCTTTCGAGACGTTTAAAACCTTACTTCATACCTACTTCAATGGTGAGATTCGTGGCCCGTTTCATACGGAGGCCAGATTAGATGCAGGATTTACACAGCAGGAAATGGATTTGCTCGAATCACAGGCCGTATACAAAAAGCAGGGCTGATTATTCAGCCGCTGCTTTTTTCTTTTTCTCCATTTCTGCTTTCTGGCGACGTGATTCTTTCGGATCAGCAATTAATGGACGATATATCTCGATACGGTCTTTATCATTCAACTCGGCATTCAGCTTACACATCTTGCCAAAAATACCGACTTTATCTGTTTTTAAATCGATTTGTGGGAAACGCTCTAAGATGCCAGAGCGTTTGATTGCTTCTTCTACGACGCAATCTTTAGGGACTTCGATAGGAATAATGACTTGTTCATTCGGTAGCGCGTAAGCTACCTCAATTAGCATTAAATCAGCGTTTTCCATAGATTTCCTGTGCACGTTTACAAAAAGCTTCTACCAATGAGCCTGAGATTTGAGTAAAAACAGGGCCTAATGCTAAGTCTAATAAGCGGGTAGAAAACTCGAAGTCCATATCAAGCTGGACACGACATCCCTGATTATCGCCAATAGGCTTAAATTGCCAATGGCCTTCTAAGTGACGAAAGGGGCCGTCAATTAACTCGATCCGAATGGCATTGCCATGATCGAGCACGTTCCTGGTGGAAAATTCATGATGAATGCCGCCTTTGGCTATATCCAGTGAGGCGCAAATAACATCTTCATTTTTACTGATAATTCTGCTGTCGCGACACCAAGGCAAAAACCGTGGATAGGCTTCAACATCATTAACCAAATCAAACATTTGATCAGGTGTGTACATGACCAGAGAGCTTCGTGTGATGGTAGTCATTGAAATCCGGTTACGTCATTAATTAATTCAGAAGACCGATAAGATTGGCAAAGACAATCATAATTGCAATCGGTGTAATAAAACGTACAAGTACTCGCCAAGTCGAATACAGCACTCCATTGCCCAATCCCAGCTCATCCATCGAGCTTTGTCGCTTCATTACCCAGCCTGCAAAGAAGGCTATCAGTAATCCGCCCAAAGGCAACATAATATTCGCTGTAAGGTAGTCAAGCAACTCAAACATCGTTAATCCGAATAATGTCCATTCCCGGCCGATGTTAAATGAGAAGATTGTCAGCAGACCTAATAACCAGATTATGGCACCTGAGTACACGCTGGCTCGGAGTCTTGTCATATTCTTATTTTCTACTAACCATACAACAATTGGCTCAACCAGTGAAATGCCAGAACTCCAGGCAGCAAATAATAATAAGACAAAAAAGATACCGCCAAAGAACTCACCGCCCGGCATATGACCAAAGGCAATTGGTAGCGTATCAAAAATTAAACTGGGTCCTTGTCCTGGTTCTAAACCATTGGCAAATACGAGAGGGAAGATCGCCAAGCCAGCAAGTAATGCCACGCCTGTATCCATCACAGAAATAGTCAGAGAGACTTTGAATATAGAGGCTTTTTGAGGCAGGTATGACCCATAAACCATTATGGCCCCCATCCCCAAGCTCAATGTAAAAAAGGCGTGCCCCATTGCGGTCAGCACGCCTGTATGTGTCAGCTTAGAAAAATCAGTCGCGAATAAAAAGTCCATACTTTGATGAAAGTATTCGCCAGTGTTATAGCCATATCCCACTAACATCAAAATGATAATAAATAGGGCGGGCATGATAATGCGAACAGACTTTTCTAAGCCATGCTGAACACCACGAATAACGATAGCTACCGTCATCAGCATAAAGATGGTGTGCCAGGCCAATAAGCGTTCTGGATCATTGACTAAGGCTTTATGGATACTAATGGCACCGTCAGCAGTGACCCCTTCAAACACCCCCGCAAATGCGCGGGGAATATAGGCCATCGCCTGTCCAGCAATCACACTGTAATACGAAAGAATAAAAAAGCCGGTTAATACCCCCATGCCACCAAGCCACTGCCAGTGTTTGCTCTTGCCTTCTTCTTCGGCAATGGATTTCAGGGTATTCATGGGGTTTTGTCGACCACGTCGACCAATCAGAATTTCAGCCATCATCAGTGGCACACCGATAATAGCAATACATAAGAGATAAACTAAAACAAAAGCACCGCCACCGTTTTCACCAGCGATGTAAGGAAATTTCCATATGTTTCCCAGGCCAACAGCCGATCCTGTTGCTGCAAGAATAAATGCCCAGCGAGATGTCCACTCGCCATGAATCGACTTGGTTGGTCTAGCCATTCGGTCGCCTCAAAATAGTAAATTCATTCGATTGTACCCAAAATATTTGGCTTTCAACAAACTGCACTCATTTTGTTGTTATGAATGATAAATAATGAAGCCGCCGTTTAAACACTCTATAATATCCACATGGCAGCGAAAAAGAATAAAAAGAAAGTAGGCGAAAATACCATCGCAGTGAACCGCAAGGCACGGCATGAATTTTTCATCGAAGATAGATTTGAAGCAGGACTCGTTCTCGAAGGATGGGAAGTGAAAAGCCTGCGTGATGGAAAAGCTCAGCTCAACGAGAGCTATGTGCACGTTCGCAATGATGAAGCCTGGTTAGCTAACGCACTCATTACCGCGTTAAAAACAGCATCAACGCATATCAAACCAGAGCCGCAACGTGACCGTAAATTACTGCTGCATCGTGCTGAATTACACAAACTGATTGGTGCGGTAGAGCGCAAAGGTTACACACTTATTCCTTTGAATATGTACTGGAAAAAGGGCATGGCCAAGATTGAAATTGCGCTGGCTAAAGGTAAACAACTACACGATAAACGCGCAACCGAAAAAGATCGCGACTGGAATCGTGATAAAGCCAGAATTCTGAAAGCAAGATAAGTTTTCACTGGTTGAAAAACGTCACATCCGTTACAATATAAGAGTTCAACACTTTGGGGGCGACCTGGCTTCGACGGGGATTACAAAACCTAAGGTGCATGCCGAGTACTTCAGTTCTCTCGTAAAAAAGACTGGAATTAAATTAGTTGCTAACGATAACAACTACGCACTAGCTGCTTAATAACCAGTGAATGCCGTCCGACCAGATCCGTGCTTGTGCGTCTGGTATCGGGCGTCGACTCTCACAAGATCGTCTCAAGGTATGCTTGGTACTAAGAGATTAAAACTTTACAAGATCGCTACTTGTTTTCCCTGTTCATCGGGTAGCAGGTAGTTAAATTAATAGATGAAATAAGCATGTAGATCCGAAGGCGGAGGATCTGCGGACGCGGGTTCGATTAGTAAAATGGTCGCCATAGGGAGTGATCCCTATTGGAAAAAGAGAGCTCATACGGTGAACGCTACGGGACAAGGGTCCTATGCCAACGCCGTCCGGTGAATGGGAAACCAGTAAGCCGGCTAGAGACTCATAGGTTCCTAACGAGACTTGTCTTCATGGAATACTAGGGTGGGTTGATAGTAAAACAGATACTCACAAACGCTCTCCATCTGATTTATCAGATGAAGGAATAGTCCAGGCCTGAATGAAAATTCAGGAATCACTGTCCCGCCGCCTCCACCAAATACAAAACAACCACCTTCGGGTGGTTTTTTTGTGCCTGATGATCTGTGACGTAGGTTGGGTAGAGCCATAGCGAAACCCAACAGTTGAGACATTGTATAATTATGTTTTGTTAGGTTTTATGCTTAAACTCAACCTAAAATCTATTTATTAAATGTTAGTTAGCCCAAAAGACGAGGTAATGGAATGTCTCTCTACAAGGTTACAGCTGAACTCTCGGCTATTGATGCTGCATATATTGCAGGACTTATAGATGGTGAAGGCACAGTAACCCTTTGTCGAAAACATAAAAATGAAAATAGGCAATTGGCTGTAACAATCAGTAATACTGAACGAGAGCTATTGGATTATGTCCTTGCTAGAGTAGTGGCTGGGAAAATCACTAAAAAAGAAAACTGCCCAAAGCCACCATACACCAAGTCTTACGTATGCTATCTATAATCGTCAGGCACTGAGTTTATTAAAACAAATAACCCCATACCTTCAAACTTATAAGAGACATCGCGCACAGTATATTCTGCAACATTACCTAAATGTCACACCACGTAATGGCAAATACAGTAAAGAATTGCTAGATGCCCGTAAGCAATTTGAGGAAAATGTATTGAATATCCTTCCAGCTAAAAATCCAACTAAATAAATCATGTAAGCGATTCTTGGTTGGGCTGGGCCATGAAGTTAATATTCTTAGGACAATCTGTATTGACTACAGGCTGAACAAAAATCAAGTTTGCTGACCCCTTGATTTTTTTGTATTACCTCCTTAAATGGTGTCCGGGATCAGTGAACCACTACAATTTGACCTAACGAGCTTCGAGTGTAATCATTCAATTCCGATTTAGGATGCTCGAATAAGTGGTAAAGAATGACAGATTTAAATCTTTTAGTAGACAGGATTAGGGAGGGGAGAGTAGTACTTTTCCTTGGTTCGGGGGCATTGGTCGGAGCGACGTTACCTTCGAATCCAATACCTCTCGGCAATGATCTTCGAGATGTTCTTTGTTCTAAATTTTTAAACGAAAAATTCAGAGACTCGGACTTGGCACATGTGTCTGCGATGGCAATTTCTCATGCGTCATTAATTGATGTTCAAGATTTTATCAAGGATTATCTTAGTGGAATCCAACAAGCAGAATTCCATAACTTGTTGCCATCCTTGAGGTGGAGAGCAATCTTCACGACTAATTATGATCTATTAATCGAGAAGTGTTACGAAGATCACCAAAGCCCGGTACAAAAGCTGAATGTGATAATGAGTAATGAGGATAATTTTGATGATACTCGGACATCCAATGAAAAGTTACCTTATCTGAAGCTTCATGGCTGTGTAACACGAACACATGACCAGAAGCTGCCTTTGATATTAACTACAGATCAGTACAACGACTCATTTGCATCTAGAAAAA
>NZ_DIAC01000022.1:15848-24794 GCF_002414625.1 Methylophaga sp. UBA5088
AGAAAAAGACTTTTTACCCATCTTTATGAGTTAGCGTATGAAAACACCATTGTATTTGTAGGTCACAGCCTGCAAGACCATAACATCAGATTCGTAATGCATATGTTGGAAAAAGAATCTCCTCATGGTCAAAGACATTACCTCCTGAAACCGGGGGTTGAGCAAATAGAACGAGAATTTTGGGCAGAGAAAAAAATTACCGCTTTGGATCTTGGATTCGAGGATTTTTTGAATCAAATAGAAAGTTCTATTCCAGACAATGAGCGAGCTTTATCATTAATTCGTCCTGCCAAAACACACCCTATTCAAAGCGTTTTTAATTCTCATGTGCAGCCTTCTGAAGAGTTGATTGATTTTCTTGAAGTTCAAGTACAGTGGATCACACCGCAGCTTTCTGCAGCAAAAGCTAACCCAAAAGATTTTTTTAAAGGCATTAACCAAGGGTGGTCCCCTATACTTGATGACTTGGCAATCAGCAGGAAGCTGGAAGATGCTATCTTTGAATATGCTTTATCTCTCCCTGAGATAGGAAGGCAAGGTGCTGTAGATTTTTTTCTGGTTAAAGGTGAGGCAGGAGCCGGAAAGAGCGTGCTTCTAAGAAAGCTCGCCACGAAAGCAGCTGATTCATCTTTGGGGATAATTTTCTGGGTAAACGATAATGCGAGTCCTGATCCCTACCTTATTGAGGAGCTTATTTCAAAGTCTGCAGAGCGTGTTTTTCTGTTTTGGGATGATGCTGCGATAAATGCTCAGGCAATAAATCGCTTTATTACAAAAGCCGATGAAAAAAACTTGAATGTTACTTTGGTCAGTAGTGAAAGATACAACGAATGGAATACTCGTTGTGAAGAACTGGATGAATTAGTAACTGATAAGTTTGAGCTGAAATATCTTTCTGAAGAAGAAATTGATTCATTAGTTAGAAAACTTGAAGAACATGACTCGCTAGGACCTAATCTCAGAGATAAGAATCATCAGCAGCGGTGTTTAGAATTTAAAGAAATTCACGGAAGACAACTCCTAGTAGCCCTTCATGAGGCAACAATGGGGGAACCCTTTGAAGATATAATATTCAATGAATACAACAATATATATCCAGAGAGTGCTAAAAGAATTTATCTGACCGTTTGCACACTCAACAGGCTCAAAGTTCCTGTTAGGGCTGGTCTGATGTCAAGGATTCACGAAATTTCTTTTGAGGACTTTAATAGAAGGTTTTATAAGCCTCTAGAAAAAGTAGTCATAGCCAAAGGAGGTAACGTTGACGACATCCATTACTATGCACGCCACTCAGAAATTGCCGAGATTGTTTTTCGAAGAGCTCTTTCAAATAACGACGACCGATATCAAGAATACATCAGAATAGTCAATAAACTTAATATATCTTTTAGCTCAGATAAGTCATCATTCAGATCTCTGATCCGTGCTAAATCATTGATTGAATTATTTCCTGATCATGAAGATGTGGTTTCAATATATTCACAGGCACGGGCATCTATTGGTGATGAGCCATACTTACTCCAGCAAATAGCAAATTATGAACGGTTGAGACCAAACGGTAGCCTAGACAGAGCTAAAGATTTGCTAATTGAGGCCAGTGAACAGGCCCCTTACGATCAAAGTATTCTTCATAGTTTAAGTGTTGTATGGAGAGACAAAAGCTATTTAACTGATGACCTAGAGCTAAAAAAGAAATTTAGGCTTGAGTCACGATCATACCTTGAAACAATTGCAAAAAAATGGGGAAGTACAAGCTATATTTCAAGTAGTTATGTCGAGCTATCAATTTCCCAGCTTGAAGACATCATCAATGAAGAATCATCCACCTCCTATACTATCAGGGAAGCTATAAGAAGAGTTCAGCATGAGATTACAGAAAATAAAAGACAATATCCCTCCGACAGTCACCTTCTGGAACTTGAAGAAAGATTTGCGAATTTAGTCAATGATAATGAGGCAGCCTTTAAGGCTCTCAAAAAAGCATTTGAAGAAAGTGATAGAGAACCATATATAGCAATCAGGCTATCTGACAGTTATGTTGAAAGGAAACAACCGGAGGGAGCAAAAGAAGTCTTGCAATCAGCATTGGAACGTAAACGCTCTGATCATCGCCTTAATTATCATTATGCTGAACTACTCAGAAACCATTTCCCTGAGGATATTGACTCGTTGCTTTACCACTATAGAAGGGGATTCACCCCAGGCGATAGTAATTTCCAAGCTCAATTCTGGTATGCCAGATATGCCTTTTTTTCACACGATGAGAACAAGCATAAAGAGGCGCTTGAAATCTTTGAAAACCTCAGAAAAGCGCGGTTACCGCACAATAGTAAAATCGATATTCGTGCCTACGATACGAGAGGGGGTGAAAAAGTTCAGCATTCAGGAGTAGTCAGAGTAAAGAGGAGTGGCTTTGGCTTTTTAATAATTGATGGAACTGGTTACGATATATTTTTTCCCGCAGAAAATGTTCAAGATGATATGTGGGATGCGATCAGAGAAGGAGACCGGGTAAGGTTTGCGATTGGGTATGCTTTCAAAGGACCTCAAGCATGTAATATCCATGTCTGAACGACGTCATTGAGTATCAATGCTAAAGGCTAACTGCAACCATGTAGGTGAGAAATTGAACAATCCAATGAACTCATTGATATCAAAATAATATGGGCCATCGTAAAACAACTAGCTTGAGCTTGCTGCTGCAAAGAGAAACATAAGAAGATTAATGTGGGGTATCTTATGGGGTATTTCTAATTACACTTTTCAACTAAACCCAGTTAAATCATATATATGCTTACTATTTGATTGACGCAGCCCCACCATTACATTGTCTAACGACATCTATTATGTACACAAATGCCTGCATTTATGCGGGCTTTATTATTTTCGGTATTGTCTCATAATTGAAAAGAACAAGTTCCATCCAACTTTCTCCAAGATATTCCCTCCAAGCGTTTATAGTTTGTTTATCTCCATACCTGTCTGAGGTGATCCCCATGAAAAAAATCACGCTAGTTTGCTTTATGTTATTTAGCATGATGGTTGATGCTGATAGTGTCAGTAAGGAAGAAACTTGTGATGGGTGGGTAAATAAGGCCAAGCAGTTTATGAAGGTTCGGCAGAACAACACGCCTATTCATGAAGCGATGAAGATGACGGTGGGCAACTTTTCTCGTGGCTTGATGTTGCGAGCCTATAACGAAGCCG
This sequence comes from Methylophaga sp. UBA5088, assembly GCF_002414625.1. NCBI lineage: Bacteria > Pseudomonadati > Pseudomonadota > Gammaproteobacteria > Thiotrichales > Piscirickettsiaceae > Methylophaga > Methylophaga sp. UBA5088. The sequence goes on from NZ_DIAC01000022.1 coordinate 19,056, forward strand.
TGGCAGAAGAGGGTGAAAAGCAGAGGGTTATCGAGCATTTTGCCGAGATGATTGAAAATGAGTGTATAAACGAGCCTGAATAATCACTATCGGTCTGCCTTTACTGCGCATCTGATTGTTTTTCTTGACGGACTTCGGATTGATTTGCGCCGATGCATGTCGGTTTTTTCACTGGATTGTATTTGATAGCATGGGATGTCGCTTATTCATGCAAGCGATTGTTATATAGGTAATTACTTTTTTATTTTCATTGACTTATAAGTGGTGTTTACTATAGAAAACATATTATTTGTAAGTGTAAATACTTGCACAAAAGATATGGTCTTTGTTCTTTGGTATTTTATCTAGATTTCAATCACAGTTATGAATAAGCAAAACTAAACATCTTTTATAAGGTTGTGTAGACTGACTTTATAAAAATTAACACCCCAGAGTGAACGCAAAAGGGGATTCAAAAAGATAATGCTCGATGCAGATTAGAGAAAAACTCAGTTTAATCGTGATTGTCAGTATTCTGCTGACATCCATACCCGCTGCTATATGGGTCAGCGCCTATTCCAAAGAAAAGCTTCTTAATCGTGAAATAAACAATCTATTAGCCGTTACACAAAGTCAGGTTGATATTACCACTCAGAAATTGAGTTATGCCGAGCCCAAGTTGAAAGGCTTAGCTCGTTTATTACAGCAAGAACTGAGCAAACCTGTCACGGATGAGGAAATCGACACCTTTTCTGAAACGATGCAGCTCAACGATGATGGTATTTGGCGAAATAAAGAAGACCAATATGACGGTCAGGTTCATGCTGGTATTTTCTTACCCGACTCAGCAGCCTTAACAGATGAGCAAAAAGTAAAACATCTTCGTATCAAGCGAGTCATGGAAGTATTCGGCTCATCGGCTAATCGTTCATTCGAAAATGTCTGGTACTTATCTCCTGATTTACGCAGTGAGGTTATTTTTGATTTTCACTATCCTCAATTCGTGTTTGATCAAGATGCTGCCAATGATTACACACAAACCCCTTGGGTAGGGTTGACGTCACCGTCTCAAAATCCAGAAAAGCAGTACATATTTACACCGCCGTTATTTGATCCGGTTAATCAAAAATGGATGGTCAGTGCTTTATATCCGCTCTATGTCAATGGTCAATGGATTGGATCACTGGGTGAGGATATGCAGCTGAGTAATGTGCTTGGTTTTACCTTTAACTCACAGCAATTTTATCCAGACACACAGCATTTTCTTGTTGATGAGCAAGGACATTTTATCCTCGCCGGTCAGTGGCAGAAACAGCTCGAGTCAGCTGATGAAGCTCAGGTAACTGCTTTTCTTGATACTGAAAGCGAGCTTAAAGAGCTGCTAACACAGATTACTGACCATACACCAAAACTTGCTGCCAGAGATATTAGTGTTGATGGTAAAAACTACATTGCTATCTCCATGTTAGTGAAGCCGATTGACTGGCATTACTTTAAGCTCATCCCTGTCGATGATTTGGTAGAACCTGTTAATCAGTTGTTAGCGATTTTGATGGCTGTGTTGTTTGCCGTGACGATTATCTCCGGTTGGTTAATTACCATGGCTGTGAATAAGAATGTGATTTCACGTATTACACGTCTGACTCGTGAAATGACGCGCTTCGAGTCGGGTCAGAAGGTGGCCTTGGCTGCTGAACTGAAAGGTAACGATGAAATCACCCTTGCTGCAAGTGCGTTTGATTCGATGGCTGAGCGTATCGATTCCTATCTCAGCCGACTTGCTGAGAGTAAAAAGTCATTAGCTGAAAGTGAAAGTCGCTGGAAACTGGCACTGGAATCGACCGGTGATGGTGTATGGGATATCGATCTCGAAGCTGGCAAGGCAACGTATTCTGAGCGTTGGAAGAAAATGTTGGGCTATATGGATGATAGTTTCCCAGACACACTAACCGAGACATCAGAATACATTCACCCAGAGGATAGAGAGCAAGCCAGACTGCGTTTCAGAGGGTATATTTCAGGCGAATATGCCAATTATCAAGATGAGTTTCGTTTACTTTGTGGTGATGGTTCGTGGAAATGGATTATGGCGCGGGGCATGATTATCAAGCGTGATAAAAATTTAAAACCACAACGCATGATAGGCACCAGTACCGATATTTCTTACTTCAAGAAAATTCAGGATGAGCTGCGTAGCAATACAGCCAAACTCAGAGAACTGCTTGAATATAGCCCAATTGCGGTTCGTATTGTCACCAATAACCGTAAGAAAATTGTTTTTGCTAATAAACGTTATGCAGAACTGGTTAATCAAAGTAGAGATAAGTTACACCATCTCAATCCATTTGCATTTTATGTTGATCCCTCTGTAGTAAAAAGCTACTTAAACCAAATCATTGAAGGTAAGACAATCTATAACCAGCTGACTGAGCTGAAAATAACAGGCCAGGAAATAAAGTGGACATTGGCTTCATACTTACCCATTCAATATGGTGGCGAAGACTGCAATATTGGTTGGTTTTACGATATTACTGATCGCTTGAAAAACGAAGAAGCGCTTCGATTACATGCCAGCGTGTTCAACGATGCCTGGGAAGGAATTCTTATTACGGACAAAGAAAACCGGATTATCAGTGTCAATAAGGCCTTTACAGAAATTACGGGGTATACAAAGGACGAGTTAATCGGAAAGGATCCAAAAATCCTGGCTTCAGGGAGGCAGAGCTCAGAATTTTACAAGGAAATGTGGGATTGCATCGAAACAGAAGGGCGCTGGCGTGGAGAAATATGGAATCGTAAAAAGAATGGGGAATTTTTCGCTGAAATCCTGACGGTTAGTGCGATCAAAAATTCTCAAGGTGAAATTATCAGTTACCTTGGGTTATTTGTCGATATTACCGAAATTAAAAAAACAGAACATTTATTAGTGAATATGGCGCATTACGATGCGTTGACCCAGCTAGCAAATCGTACATTACTCTCAGATCGGTTGGAGCAGGCTCTTTCCGTTGCTAAACGCAACGAGAAAATTTTGGCGGTGTGTTTCCTCGATTTAGATGGCTTCAAACCGGTTAATGATGAGTTTGGTCATGAAACGGGCGATAAGCTTTTAGTTGCTGTGGCAGAAAGGCTAAGGCAAGTGACGCGCTCTGGTGATACTGCTGCCAGGATGGGCGGTGATGAATTTGTCGTACTCATCAGCAATATCAATAGTATTGATGAGCTTGACCCCATCTTGACCAGGTTGAGCCAGAAAATAGCAGAACCCATCAAACTTAATCGCCGAAAACATCATGTGACGGCCAGTATTGGTGTCGCGATTTACCCTATTGATAATGTCGATGGCGACACACTGATCCGCCATGCCGATTTGGCTATGTATGAAGCCAAACAAGCTGGTCGAGATGGCTATCATATATTTGATGCCAAGCTCGATCAGCAAATGCACGAATACCACACACAATTGGAGCGCTTACACTTGGCTTTAATTGGCGAAGAATTCCGTCTGTATTATCAGCCCAAAGTCGATCTCCGTCATGGGCGCGTGATCGGGGTAGAAGCACTGATCCGTTGGCAACACCCTGAAAAAGGTTTATTAGGTGCCATGGAGTTTTTGCCTATCGTCGAAGGGCATGAGTTCAGCGTTGAAATGGGGGATTGGGTATTAAAAACGGCGTTGAAACAGCTGAATGCGTGGCAAGAGCAAGGGCTCAATATTCAGGTCAGTATTAATGTGTCTGCCAAGCAAATTCAACACACTGATTTTCTGAAGAAGCTGGAAGCATCACTGAATCAATATGAAAGCATATCCCCCGAATCGATTGAGCTGGAGATATTGGAAACATCGGCATTGGAAACCGTGCAGACATCTCAGGTTGTGGCCGCTGCGAGTAATTATCTCGGCGTGCCGTTTGCATTAGATGACTTTGGAACTGGCTACTCTTCATTGACTTATCTGAGAAAGTTACCGGTGAAGACATTAAAAATCGATCAGAGCTTTGTAAGAGATATGCTGAGAAATGATGAAGATATGGCTATCGTTAAAGGCATTATTGAACTCGCACAGGTTTTTAAACGTGACATCATTGCTGAAGGTGTGGAATCAACGGAGCATTTTCAGTACCTGCTTGATATGGGATGTGACATGGCCCAAGGCTACGCTATCGCTAAACCTATGCCTGCAGAAGAGGTGTGCGACTGGATAAAAAATTATGAAAAAGCTCAACAGGGTAAAAGTGAATAATGGCAAATATTCTTCTCGATAAAACACATAAACAACTGATTCAATCAGCCATTGGTTTGGGCAATTGGTTATTAAATTTTGATGTGTTATCTGCAGATGATAAAAAAGCAGTGATAGCTATACAGGATGTTCTGAAAAAATTACCGAAAATCAATGATGGCACGCTAGCGATGTTGGGTGTGAGTATTGAAACGGGTGATGAAGAACAAGGATTGGTTCGAGGATGGGATGTCAGCGTGGAGTACTTTGCTGATGATCCTGAACAACAGGGTGGACTAGAACTATTCAGCTCTTATCTGCCGATACCTGAGACAACAGATAAAGACATTTTGGCCTTAAAGAAACAACATGAGGTGTATTTTCATTGGCCAATAGGGGATGTGTGTAACCTGGTGAAACAGGAACAGGCAGAGCAGTGGATGAAAGAGGTAAGCCAACCCGAAGCCTTGCTTATGACGGGAAGTCGATTAAGAGCAGAACTGGTTTACAAAGATTTTTATTCTGAGATTGAGTTGCCATTCTGAGATAACAGGCAAAAAAAAAGCCTGAGAAAATCAGGCTTTTACATTTAGGTTATTACCTTGAGTGGCAGTAGGTGCGGGTAGTGCCGAATCGATAAGTTTGAGTGCATTGGCACCATCGAGTTTGGCTTTGTTGTTACTCATTTGAGCACTCTTCACCATAAGATAGTCATCAATACTGATCTTTGGGCTGCCTTGTGTTGCTGAAATACTCATTTCTTACCTCCTACTTTTTGTGCCATCTTACATGACCTTCGTCATTTCCAACGATAAATAGTTCACATAATTATGTATCGGCACGAGCTTGTAAAACTATAGCTTTCATTATGTTGCCGTGATACTGCATGAGTTAATCAACATCATTTACCATAAAAAAAGGGAGCCGAAGCTCCCTAATTGAACGACTGTATGAGATACCTTAGGCAGTGGCTAAACTTTTTTTGCGTAGGCTTAAGAAACCTAATAATGCTGGTGCAAATAAAAATAAAGCGGCTGGCAGTGGGACGGCTGAAACAGACACGTCATACTGAACAGCACCTGAAGTGGCATCAACAATACTTAATACGTAATCAACACCTGTTACTAAAACAGCAGTAAAACTGAAGTCTTCAGTGATGGCATATGAGACAGTGCTACCGACAGCACCAAACACTAATGTTGCTGCTGTGATAGCAGGGTTGAAAGACCACCCTATGACAACAGGTGTATCTACATCAGTAGAAAGAGTGAATGCTGAATTCCAATCACCCGCATTTGAAACAGTACCACCAGCAAGCACAACAGCGTTGTCTGATAAATAAACGTTTTGACTAGCACCGTCTGCATCGACTGCACTAAGTGACAACGTTGCAGCATTCACACTGATTGAGAAAAATAAAGCTACGACAAATAGCATCGCTTTTTTCATAAAAATTCCCTTATGTTTAGATTGAAAAAACAAGCAATGCAACCCAGCCATCTTCACTTGGAAGACCTGTGGCTTTCCGACCCCGCCTC
>NZ_DIAC01000022.1:25032-25259 GCF_002414625.1 Methylophaga sp. UBA5088
CGCCTCACGACGAGTTTGGCTTTGATTAACAACTGATGAAAAAAATCCAACACAGTAAGGCCCCGCTAAATGGTGAATTGTTCATCCAGCTATAGTGTAGATAAGCACTGTTACAGGAAAATGTCAGAATCGAAAACAGATGAATATACAAATGATGACCTAACTTGATGATACGGCGGGCATATTTCCCGTTCTCAACTGGTGTATAGTCAGATGAATAATAAAAA
>NZ_DIAC01000091.1:0-1077 GCF_002414625.1 Methylophaga sp. UBA5088
GAACATGCCATGCGGATCTGGCTCGACCCGCGGAGTATGAATAATTTTAATATCACGGCATCAGATGTGATTAATGCTATTCAAGAACAAAATGTGCAACTGGCGACAGGTGAGATAGGCGGCACGCCACAGGCAAAAGAACAGCAGATTAATGCCACCATTACCGTGCAGTCTCTGCTTTCTACACCAGCCGAGTTTGAGTCCATTTTATTAACAGTGCTTGAAGATGGCTCGCAGGTCACTTTGGGAGATGTCGCTCGGGTCGAAATAGGGGCTGAAGACTACAATATTATTGGTCGTTGGAATCGACAACCGGCATCGGGTATCGCCATTGAACTGGCTTCCGGAGCCAATGTGCTGACGACCATTGAGAATGTCAAAGAGCGCGTTAAAGACTTCGAGAGCATCATTCCGCCTGGCCTTGAAGTGGTGTATCCCATCGATGTATCAACATTTATTAAGTCGTCTATTTTTAATGTGGTGATGACCCTCTTCATGGCCATCGGTTTGGTCATTCTGGTCATTTTCATTTTCTTACAAAATATCCGAGCAACATTTATTCCGGCAATTGCTATTCCTATTGTGTTGCTTGGCACATTTGGGGTGATATTGACGCTCGGTTATTCAATCAATGTACTCACCCTGTTTGCTCTTGTGCTTGCCATCGGCATGTTGGTGGATGATGCGATAGTCGTCACCGAAAATGTGGAGACAAAATTAGAGCAAGATCCGGATCGCGATCCTAAAGAAGCCACTCGTGCCGCAATGAAGGAAATTTCTGGCGCGCTTGTTGGCACCACGGTGGTTATCTGGGCAGTATTTTTACCGATGAGTTTTTTTGAGGGCTCGGTCGGGGTGATTTATCGTCAATTTTCCATCACGATTTCTGTCGCCATGGCGATATCACTGTTTATCGCCTTAACCTTATCCCCCTCTCTTTGTGGCGAGATTTTGAAATCAAGAAAAAGCCAAAAAGAGAAAGGATTCTTTGGTTTATTTAATCGTGGCTTTACGAATCTTCGCCATGGCCACAAAACACTGCTGGACGGTCTGCTTGAAAATAAAGTTGTCTTACCG
>NZ_DIAC01000091.1:1280-9171 GCF_002414625.1 Methylophaga sp. UBA5088
CCTCATCGTGATCACCGCCATCACGCTCATGCGTATTCCCTCATCGTTTCTCCCGGATGAAGATCAGGGCCGTATATTTACTTTATTGACCGGACCACCCAGCTCTTCACTGGTGCAAACCGTCGAAAAGGTGAAGAAAATAGAAGATTTCTATCTGGATGATGCGGGTGATGCGGTTGACGGCCTTTTTACTGCTGCCGGTTTTAGCTTTTCAGGTCAGGGGCAAAATGTCGGGCTCGCCTTTGTCAAAATGAAGAACTGGGATGAACGCGGTGAAGAAAATAATGTATTCAACATTAAGGACCGGGCAGCACAGACTTTGTCACAAGTTCGTGACGCTATGATCTTTCCTATCGTCCCCCCGGCCATTAGTGCGTTGGGTAATTCCGGTGGCTTTGAGTTTCAGCTTGTTAACCGTACCGGCCTTGATCATCAACAGCTCGTCGATGCCACCAATCAGTTTTTAGCGCTCGCCAATCAGAGTCCGCTTTTAACCCAGGTCCGTTTTAATGGCTTAAATGACAGTCCGCAATACGATCTCAAGATCGATCACATTAAAACACGTGCACTCGGTGTTCCATTAAACACGGTCAACCAGACACTAAGCTCTGCATTAGGCGGCACTTACGTTAATGATTTTTTAGAAAATGGACGTATAAAACGCGTTTATGTTCAAGCTGATATCCCCTTCCGTATGCTGCCCGAAGATATCGATGACTGGTTCGTTCGCAATAATAATGGCGATATGGTGCAATTGGTAGAAATTGCCTCGGGTGAATGGACTTATGGTTCGCCCAAATTGACACGTTTTAATGGTGCTGCTTCAAGAGAAATACAAGGCTCGACAACACCCGGTGTGAGTTCAGGCGACGCATTACAGGAAGTATTAAAACTGGCAGAAAAACTGCCTGAAGGACTGGATGTGGCCTGGACAGGTTTGTCTTATGAAGAAAAACAGGCGGGAACGAATACCCTTTTTCTTTATATCGTGTCGGCATTAGCCGTGTTTTTCATCCTCGCAGCACTTTATGAAAGCTGGGCTATTCCCGTCGCTATTATGCTAACCGTACCACTGGGCATTTTTGGAGCTGTCGTCGCAACCTGGCTCACAGGACAAGCGAATGATGTGTATTTTCAGGTTGGTCTGTTAATTACGATAGGCCTTGCTGCTAAAAATGCGATTTTGATTGTTGAGTTTGCAAAAAATAATTTCGAAGAAGGCCAAACGGCTTTTGATGCCGCTTATTCAGCAGCACAGCAGCGTTTTAGACCTATTTTAATGACCTCGCTCACTTTTATTCTCGGTGTACTGCCATTAGCATTCGCATCCGGGCCAGGGTCAGGCGCACAAAACGCTATTTCTGTCAGCGTGCTTGGTGGCATATTTACGACGACACTCTTTGTCGTTTTCTTTGCACCGTTCCTCTTTATTTGGGTCTATCGTCTTTTTAAAAAGGAAGTTGTGAAAGAGCATCAGACTTCAAATCAGGATGAGAAAAATGCATAGGGCCTGTTCTGAACAGATATGTTGAGATTCATCTTATTGACTAAAAATAGCCGTGCAGAAGTCAGTCGAAGTATGTTTTATGTCACTTTGTTGTTAGCTATACCGCAAACTAAGGAAAGATCGGTGCTTTTTGCTGTCTTATCGTTTTAAGATAGCTATCATTAATCAGTGAATATCTCGGGAGCCTTTTTCAACGATGAGAAAAAAGTCTAGCTCACTTACTCTATTGCTCACACTGATATCCGGTGCGCTGGCTTATACCGGCTTAAGTCAAGCAGATGAATCCGTCAATAATGGTCCGGATTGTGAGAATGTCAGTGTCGATTATCTGGATGATCCCTCGCTGACCCGGGCTGAAAAGCTGGCGCGCATGGAGCAAGCGCTGAGTGATTCTCTGCATCGCTTTGAATTATGCAATATGGCCATCTCTGCTAATTCATCATCAACCAATAATGGCAATGGATCTGACTCTGGTTCAGGTACTGACGGTGGTGGCGATTCAGGAAACGGTAACGCAACAGGCGGTGCCAGTGGCATGGAGTCTGTTGCCAGTGACACTATGCAGGGCACAGAACAAGCCCCCTCAACCGATACAACGGCTGCCACCGCAGCAAATTCACAAGAATCTACAGAATCAGGTTCAGGTGACATCTCCGCCTCAGGTAATATCGCTAAGAATGGTAAGATTCCGGAAGATATTCCGCCCGCGGATAATGATGATGCGATCGCAGCACAAATTCGTGTCGCCGCTGAAGCTGAAACCGATCCAGAGATACGCAAAAAACTCTGGGATGAATACAGAAAATATAAGGGTATGAACGTTGAACATTGATCGTTTTAGAAAGCCATCCAAGTTTCTTGTCTACCTGCTGGTGATGCTGCATGTGCTCACGGGGTGTGCCACTACATCCGGCTCAGGTGTGGATGTTGGACCACGTTCGTCTTCCAGTTTTAGTGAAGATATGTCAAAAACAGCCTACACCGGCCCGAAAATGGATGTGGTGATTCCTGTTTTCTCGCCGGGCCTTTCTGGCAAGGCAGCCAATTATGAAGAAGAAGGTGTATGGCCGGAACTGCGTCGAGCAGAAGCCAACCGTTTTGCCTATAAACTCAAAAAAGCCTTAGATGATACTGGCAAGTTCGGCGCTGTCAGGGTCACGCCAGATAAAACCGCTTCTGGTGATTTATATGTATTAGGCAGTATTGTTGAGTCAAACGGTCTGGAAGTAGAATTTGATATGCAAGTGGTTGATGCCAGCGGCAAAGAGTGGCTGGACGACAATATCGATTACGAAGTGGGCGATGGTTTTTATAAAAACCCCAGAAATACCGATAAAGACCCGTATGATCCCGCGTTTAATCAAGCAGCAAACGATATTGTTAAAGCCTTACTAAAACAAAAACCATCAGATTTAAGCACGGTAAAACATATTGCCGACTTACGCTTTGGCGCCAGCTTTAACGATAAAGCCTTTGATGACTATCTCGACACCAGCTCCACCCCTATCAAATTAACGGGTTTACCTAGCGAGTCCGACCCACTCTATGAACGTGTGAAAGCGATTCGCGTTAAAGAACAGTTATTTGTGGATAATCTACAACCTAACTATGCCGCTTTTTCACAAAAAATGAATGACAGTTATCTGACTTGGCAAAAAGCCAGCGCGACAGAACTAAAACTGCAGCAGGAAGCACAGAATAAAAGCCTGATGAAAATTGTGGGTGGTGCATTATTGATCGCTGCTGCTGTCGCGGTGGGTTCTAATGGCAGTCGTTATGACAATAATTTAGGCCGAGATATGGTCACCATCGCTGGCGGTGTTGGCGGTGCAGTATTAATTACTAGTGGTATTACCTCTCGGGGAGAGGCCAAGTTTCATCAAGATGCTATAAACGAACTGGGCCAATCGCTGGATTTGGAAATGTCGCCTCAGGTGATTGAGTTTGAAAACCAAAGCACCAAACTGACCGGTAATATGGAGCAGCAGTTCCAACAATGGCGCGCCTTCATGGCTCGCATGTATGAGCTTGAATCGACACCCGATAAAGCGCTTTAATATTCGTCATGATCAACGAAGAAATACGCAGAGCCAAGCAGGCGAAACAACAGCGCCTGCTCATTGGCATCATTATTGTTCTTTCGCTCATTGTTGTGACGGGACTCGTGCTATTCAGCCTCAATAACGTTCGATTTAACAGCAACCCTTCTGCTGAAGAGCCAACACCAGACACACAAGCCACACCACAAAAAATCGAAGAACCTAAAAACGAAGAAGATATCGCCGCATTACGCCAAGCCTATCTGGATGCCTTTTCTCACTATGAAAATACCTTAAAACCGCAACTGGAGAAAATTGATATCGACAGCTGGGATAAGACGCTGGCCGAGACCTTAAAAAGCCAGGAACAAACTGCTGTGGATACCTTCGGTGCTGGTCAATATGCCAAAGCCAAGCAAGCGATCGATACGCTAACGCAAACCGCCGAGAAGACACTGACTGACAGTGAGGCTGCTTTTGAACAAGCCATGCAGAAAGCACAAGCGGCGTATGACAATTATGATTATCAACCAGCCCGTCTGGCGATAGATGATGCACTTATTCACAAAGCTGATTCAACAGATGCCAAGGCGCTAGAACAGAAAATAGAAAAGATCCCACAGATTGTAGAGCTGAATGAAGCGACTCGTGTTGCCAGAAATGAAAATAATCCAAGTAAAGAGCTATCTCTGATTGAGGATTTACTGAAAATCGAGCCGGATCGGGAAGAGATGAAACAGCGGGCTAATGTTCTGCGTACGCAACTGGCCGAGTCACGGTATAACCAGGCCATATCTCAAGCCTATAAAGCGATTGAGCAACGGCAAGCTGGAAGCGCCAGACAAGCCCTGAAACAAGCACAACAAATTTATCCCAATCGTCCTGAAAATAAAGAAGTCAGCGCAGCACTGGCAACACTGGAATCACAGCTTCGCTTTGAAGAACATGTTGCCGCTGCTGATAAGGCACAAAATGCCGATAACTGGGAAGTCACTAAACAGGAATTAAGTGCCGCCTTAAAAGAACGCCCAGCCAATAAAGACCTGATTGATCGTTTAAATCAGGCCAAACGGATTGTGGAAATCGACCAAAATATTGAGGGCTTATTACAAAATCCTTATCGTCTTAACAATCCCGCAGTCAAAGCCACGGCTGATATCAATGTCATCCAAGCAGAATCTTTTAGTGCTCAAAGCCCGTCTCTGGCAAAAGCAGCTCAACAGTTGAAGTCCACCATCAATGCCGTGAATACTCCGGTGAATGTGAATGTCATTTCCGATGGAAAAACCTTTGTCTCTGTGAGGGGTGTGGGTAAAGTCGGTGAAACTACCGGCAAAACGATTCAGCTCAAACCCGGCATCTACTCCTTTGAAGGCAAGCGTGAAGGGTATCGCTCCAAGTTGATTGAAGTGACCATTCCGCTTAACCGTAGCGATGTCCAGGTCACCGTGATTGCAGATGAGCGAATTTAAACAGGCAATTGAGGCTGCAAAACGCCAACAACGCCGAATGCTGTTGTGGCTGGGTTTGGGTTTTATTGTGGTCGCCTGTTTTGTTGCTGCAGCGTTAATCGCTTCCCGAGCTACACCAATTCAGGTGCTGCCTGAAACTATCAACCAGGATGCCCAGATTAATGTCAGTCGTGGCCTTGCCCTGATAATTGATCATCATTTATACAGCCTGTCAGATTCAGCGGAAGTAGAAGCCTCAGCGCCAGGTTATCAAACGGCCAAACAGCGTATTTCAGAATCCAGCTTTGGCAAAGTGACACAAATCACGCTTGAGCCGCTGCCAGCCCAAGTCGTTTTGAAAACCTCTCTCGAAGATAATAAAACCAGTTGGTACATCGACAAGAAGCTCACCGCCATCAGCAATACCCTTGAGACATCATTGGAACGAGGTGATTACAGCATCACAGCCAGTCACCCTTACTTTGAGCCTATTAGTGAAAATTACGCACTGAAACCGGGTGATGTCGTTGAAAAGACCTTGAGTATGACGCCCATCTCGGGTGAGTTATCGCTAAGCACTCAGCCAGCGGGGGCAGCAGTGAGCATAGATGGAGAAGAAGTCGGACAAACGCCTATGTCGACATCACTGCTCGGCGGACGATATTCATTGCAAATCCACAAAGCAGGTTTTGAGACCATCTCGGATGCTATCGATATCACACAAACAGCTAAACAGGTCAGCAGACAGTATCGACTGCAAGCAGAACGCGCCCGAGTGAACCTCAGCGTATCGCCTGTGGGTGGCACCTTAACAGTGAATGGTATTGATACGCCTGTTGCTGATGTCATCAAAATCGAGGCCAATCAGGACGCCGTATTGAAGTATAAAAAATCCGGCTATTTTTCACAGTCACAACGCGTCAATCTTAAGCAAGGTGAAAGCACTGACCTTAATTTCGAGCTGAAAAAAGAAATGGGCAAAGTCGTGATTGAGTCGACGCCTCAAGCGTCAGTCACGATTAATGGCAAAGCCATCGGACAAACACCCTTAAACTTAACGCTGGATGCCTTGCCACAGACGATTCGTTTCGATTTGGCAGGCTATCGCTCTGAGACTCGCACCATCACGCCTACAGCAAAATCCACCAGCAGTGTCTCGGTGAATTTACTAACTGAGAAACAAGCTCGTCTGCAAGAAGCGCCGAGAAGCTATAAAACCTATGCCGGTGATGAAATGCAGTTATTCACAGCCAATGACACCATCATCATGGGTGCAGAGCGCAGTGAAGCCGGGCAACGAGCCAATGAGTTTATCCGTAAAGTCACAATTAACCGACCGTTTTATGCGGGTGTGCACGAAGTCAGCAATCAATCGTATGCACAGTTTGATAAAAGCCATAGCGGTGGCCCCAACTTGCCCGCCACCTCTGTCGGCTGGCTAGAGGCAGTACGTTATGCCAACTGGTTAAGTCAGGCAGAAGATTTAACGCCAGTGTATAAAATCAACGGCAATTCCGTTACTCACATTAACGATCAAGCCGATGGTTATCGTTTGTTGACCGAGGCTGAGTGGGAATGGTTAGCCCGAAAAGCAGGCCGGTCTGCTCAAACAGTCTTCGTTTGGGGCTATGACAAAACGATACCACCTAAAGCCGCCAATATTGCTGATGAGTCTGCAAAAGGATCGGTGACGCATTATGTACCGCGCTATAACGATGGTTATGCAGGTGTGGCGCCAGTAAAGTCGATGAAACGAGAGTTATCAGGCCTGTTTGATATGGGCGGTAACGTCAGTGAATGGACACATGACAGCTACTCACTTACTGTACCCAAACAAGGGCGTACTTATTCACAAACACTGGATACTACACTCGTTGATGAGCATGTCGTTAAAGGTGCTAATTGGCGCTCAGGCACACTCACAGAATTAAGAGCGTCATACCGCGATGGCGCAAGCCAGCCCAGAGATGATATCGGTTTCCGACTGGGTCGCTTTGTTTACGGAGGTCAATAATATGGCACAACTTAAAAAATGGCTGCTGATAGCGTTATCCGTTGTGGTCTTTGTCCTGGCAATCACCATGGTGAAAAATGTCTATGCCGGCAAACCCATTATTAGCCTGAACTCCCCTGTTTCCTTTCCTGTGGATATTTAAACCATGAAAGATATGCTGAAAAGTTTCGCGGCATTGCTGATTTCTATCGTTGTCGTGCATTTGTTTTACATTGGTTATGTTCGACCTGAAGCAGCACAGCTGATTGAGTTTGCTGTGAGTCAGGGACAAACCGCACCCCGCGATATAGCCGTTATCATCAAAGACTACGAGCAGGAAATCTGTTTTATTCTGATGCTATGGGGCTGTTATCTGATTCTCAGTGCTTATCGTAATATTCTCAAAACCAAGTATTTATTTAGTGTGGATCTGATTAAAGACGCCGATTCACAAGCAGATACTGATGCAAAACATAATCTGGATGTGAATGCGATTATTGATCGCTTGGACACTGAAATTCCCGCCGACTGCATGCAATCACCATTGGTGCGAACATTACGCTCTTCTCTATGGCGCTATAGCTCTACCAATAATGTGCAGAACCTGTCGGATGCCATTGAAAGTAACCTGGAAGCCTTGGCTGTTAAACAGGACTCTGAAAACACCATGATCCGTTATCTGATCTGGGCGATTCCATCGATTGGGTTTATCGGTACTGTTCGAGGGATTGGGCAGGCTTTATCACAAGCTGATCAGGCGTTGGCAGGTGATATTTCGGGTATGACAGACAGCTTGGGCATCGCTTTTAACTCAACACTGGTGGCCTTGTTGATCAGCATCTTTTTAATGTTTTTATTCCACCAACTGCAACGCCTGCAAGACAGTCAGATCGTCGATACG
>NZ_DIAC01000091.1:9271-10004 GCF_002414625.1 Methylophaga sp. UBA5088
GACAGTCAGATCGTCGATACGCAGGACTATTGTGATAAGTACTTACTTCGTCGCATTCGGTGATTTTCATTGGCGCGTAAAAACCGACAAGCTGAAGGACTCAACCTCGCCTTTCTGGATATTATGTCGTGCGGGCTGGGTGCAGTGATTCTGGTTTTTATGCTGGTGAAACAAAATATCGAGTCCTCACCTTCTGAAACAGAGAACCTGAAAAAAGATATCAGCAGCCTGGAACAAGCTCGCGATGAAGCTCAAAAAGGGCTGGATGAACTCAGCGCCCAGCTGAAAAAAGAAAACATTGATTTATCCGCGTTAAGCCAGAGTCTGCAACAGCAACGCGCTGCTCTCGACAACAAAAACAGTGAAGTGCAGACCGCCGAATCCAATCTCAACCAGCTTAAGAAAAGTATTACGGAGATAAAAGTCCCCAAAAAAGAAGATCTGGTCGAAACACAGCAGGTGAATGAAGAGAATTATCTGCTCGGTCTGAAAATGGAAGGCCGAAAGATCGCTGTATTGGTAGATGTCAGCGCTTCTATGACCAATGAAAAATTGCTCGACATCATCAGAACCAAAAGCAGTTCTGACCAGACAAAAATCTCAGCCGCCAAATGGCAACGCACCAAGCGCGTGGTCGCTTGGCTTTTAGCACGAGCACCGAAGAACAGCCAGATTGCTGTTGTTGCATTTAGTGAGCAAGCCAATCAATTGGGGGGCACAGGCTGGATGTCAG
>NZ_DIAC01000091.1:10147-11242 GCF_002414625.1 Methylophaga sp. UBA5088
TCAGCCAGTAGCACTAGCGTATCCAGTATTATGAGCAGTTTGAATCAAGTGGTGCCAACCGGTGCCACCAATCTGCAGCAAGGCCTAGTCACCGTCAATAAGCTATCCCCTACCGATATTTATGTGATTACCGATGGTTTACCCACCAAGGGCAATTCAAACTATAAAAGCCTGAATCCGTTTTCTGGCTGTAGCTCCTTAACCAGTAATGCCAAAACCATTTCGGGTGAATGTAGAAAACGGCTGTTCCGACAAACCATCAACGAAAGTGGTCTGACCCAAGCGAAGAAGAATGTGATCTTGCTGCCACTGGAAGGGGATCCTAAAGCGGCGTATGAATACTGGGCCTGGGCGTCCAGCTCGGATGGTTTATTAATCAGCCCGGCGAGTAACTGGCCNNGTGATGTTGATTCTGATCTCCAAAACCGATGTCGATGTGGCTCCTACTGCTGGCACAGAAGATGTCAGTGCCATGCTCTCGCAGCTGGTGACCTTACAAAATTCGGTCAGTCAGATTCAGCAGGAAATGAACCAAAAACTCGACGCGCTTTCCTCCTTATCAGAACAAAAACAATCGGCCGCCGCCGCATCAAAAGCCTTGCAGCAGCAATTAAATGCCTTAAATAAAAAGCAGGCAGCCACCGCTGAGAGCATCGCCGGATTGGGTCTGGTAGAAGAGCGTTTAAAACAAGCTTCGTTAAGCACACCACAAAAACCCAATAAAACCCGTGATGAAGATGTGGGCGGTATTCCTGTTGATAGCGATTATGTGGTGTTTATCGTTGATACCTCAGGCAGTATGAAAAACATCTGGGGTAGAGTGTCTCAGGAAATTGTGAATGTATTGAATATTCATCCACAAGTGAAAGGCTTTCAAATCCTCAATGATATGGGGCAATCCATGATTTCCGGCTACGATGGTCAATGGATGCCAGACACACCCAACAGACGCAAAAGCGTTATCGACTTATTTAAAAGATGGAATGCGGTCTCCAATTCCAGCCCCGTAGAAGGCTTAAACACTGCTTTAAGAAAATATGCCAAAGCCAATATTACCACCTCGATTTATGTGTTTGGTGATGATTACACTGGTTC
>NZ_DIAC01000091.1:11370-11764 GCF_002414625.1 Methylophaga sp. UBA5088
TTTGGTGATGATTACACTGGTTCCAGTTACGACCCGGTCATTGATGCCATTACCCAGCAAAATAAAAAGCTGCCATCCGGCAGACGGCTCGCCAAAATCCACGCTATTGGTTTTATCTCACCCGGCACCACAGATCGTTTCAGTGTACTTATGCGTGAAATGACCAAAGAAAATGATGGGACGTTTATTGCCCTGCCTCGTTGATGAATTGAATTAAAGCAATCAACGCTTTGTAGGCTGGTTTGAAGAATGAAACCCAACGATATGACATTTTTTATGAGATCAGCTCTGTAGGTGGGTTGGAATTAGCCCTCCAAAAATATACTACTTTTCACTTCAAACGCTGCCGCTGGGGCGTTCATTTATTTTGTTTGCCCAAAATAAACGAACCAAA
>NZ_DIAC01000119.1:0-2594 GCF_002414625.1 Methylophaga sp. UBA5088
CACTGAGAACTACTACAAACAAATTCTCAATCATCCTGATTTCCGATCTGGTCATTTCGACACAAGTTTTGTGCCTAACCATCCGGAATTACTTAACTATTCGAATAAACGACGTCCCAGCGCAGTGGCGCTGGCTTTGGCCACTGCAATTGCAGCCCATGCAGGCTGGTAAGCCTTAAACACTGCTGGAGATTTTATGAAAAAAATTGAAGTTACTGATGTCATTCTGCGTGATGCTCACCAATCACTTATCGCCACTCGTATGCGCACTGACGATATGCTGCCTATCTGTGACAAGCTCGATCAGGTCGGTTATTGGTCACTGGAAGTCTGGGGCGGTGCCACATTTGATGCCTGTGTTCGCTACCTAAAAGAAGATCCTTGGGAAAGACTCAGACAATTAAAACAAGCCTTACCCAATACCCGTTTACAAATGTTATTACGTGGCCAAAACCTGTTGGGTTACCGCCATTATGCTGACGATGTGGTCAGTGCTTTTGTCGAGCGTGCGGCTGAAAACGGTATTGATGTATTTCGTATTTTTGATGCGCTGAACGACCTGCGTAATCTGGAAACCGCCATGAAAGCGGTCAAAAAAGCCGGTAAACATGCTCAAGGTACGATTAGCTACACCACCAGCCCGGTTCATACTCCTGAATTGTTTGTAAAACAGGCCAAAGATCTACAAAAAATGGGCGCAGACTCGATTGCCATTAAAGATATGGCTGGTCTATTGGCTCCTTATCCGACCTACGATTTAGTGAAAGCCATTAAATCAGAAGTCGACTTACCTTTAGTTATTCATTCTCACGCGACTTCTGGTCTGGCAGCACAATGTCAGTTAAAAGCCATTGAAGCGGGTGTGGATCGTATTGATACCGCCATTTCTTCATTTGCCAGCGGTACCAGCCACCCAGCGACTGAATCTCAAGTTGCTGCATTGCGTAATACAGACTGGGATACTGGCCTTGATTTGAACCTGTTATCCGAAATTGCCGACTATTTCCGTGACGTTCGCAAAAAATACCACCAGTTTGAAAGCGAATTTACGGGCGAAGATGTGTCTGTCCAAATCAATCAGGTTCCGGGCGGCATGATGTCAAATCTGGCCAACCAATTAAAAGAACAAAACGCACTGGACAGAATTCGCGATGTGTTTGCTGAAATTCCACGCGTTCGTGAAGATCTGGGTTTTCCACCATTGGTGACACCCACATCACAAATTGTGGGTACTCAGGCGGTATATAACGTCTTAGCCGGTGAACGTTATAAAACCATCACTAATGAAGTGAAACGTTATCTTCAGGGTGGCTACGGTCAGCCACCCGCACCTGTTAATGCACAATTGCAGAAAAAAGCCATTGGTAACGAAGAAGTGATCGACTCTCGTCCTGCTGATGCGCTGGCACCAGAGCTGGATAAACTCAGAGCCGATATTGGCGAGTTAGCGACATCAGAAGAAGATGTACTGACTTTTGCCATGTTCCCGGATCTCGGTCGTGAATTCTTGCAACAACGTGCTGAAGGCACATTGAAACCTGAGCCATTATTACCTGTTAGTGAAGCTAATAATGATAAAGAAAGCATTGCTACCGAGTTTAAAGTGGATGTCCATGGTGAAAGCTATGACATTGCCATCACCGGTGTAGGTGATGTTGGCGGTGGTAAACGTAAGTTCTACATATCTATCGATGGCATGCCAGAAGAAGTCACTTTCGAAGCGTTAAATGAGTATGTAAATGATGGCGGTAATACCGGTGGTCGTAAGAAAGCCACCGATCCGGGTCATGTCACAGCACCGCTGCCTGGCAATGTGGTTGAAGTTCTGGTGAAAGAAGGCGACAAAGTGGAAGCAGGTCAGGCCCTATTAGTCATGGAAGCCATGAAAATGGAAACCGAACTACTGGCTAATATCGCTGGAACGGTTAAAGCATTACACGTGAAGAAAGCCGACCGTGTGACACCAGGTGAAACCTTAATCGAGATCGTCGAATAAGCTTACCAATAAAGCCCATTATAGTAACGCCATGATGGGCGTAAGCCTGGCCCGTAATACGGGCCATAGGCGAACGGGTCATAATAATAAGGATGACTCCGCCAATAAGGATCACGCGAATAGTCCGCTTGCGTCCAGCGGTACAATTCAGAAGAGATCACAACCGGTAAGCTCATTGATTTCTTATCGATTGTGACGGTCTCTTTCTTCTCAACCGTGCCGGCAACAGTGATTAATGTACCCGCTTTATAGATATATGGATCGATAAAACTTTCAGAATGAATTAAAAATCGTCCTTGGCTGACACCATCACTATCCGGTCTTCCAAAACTATTTAGTGGAAACTGTACAACATGAATCGTTGAGCCATTATCATCAT
The DNA here is from genome assembly GCF_002414625.1 of Methylophaga sp. UBA5088. Taxonomy (NCBI): domain Bacteria; kingdom Pseudomonadati; phylum Pseudomonadota; class Gammaproteobacteria; order Thiotrichales; family Piscirickettsiaceae; genus Methylophaga; species Methylophaga sp. UBA5088. The sequence continues at coordinate 2,376 of NZ_DIAC01000119.1, forward strand.
TTTCCACTTTAATGACTTGTCCCCCCCAACGTATCACTTCACCTTTGTGCTGTTCAGCTTCAACAGCGACCTGACTTAACTGCCAGTCAGGGCTTGGGGCTTCTTTAATCGCCATTGGCAAATTACTACATGCGCTCAGCAGTAACATTAATAGAGGAAATAAAGCACGCATTGCTTGTACCTTCATTTGTTCAATAGCTGTGTGACCAGAGCGGTATT
>NZ_DIAC01000119.1:2726-3128 GCF_002414625.1 Methylophaga sp. UBA5088
GTGTGACCAGAGCGGTATTCTGTTAGTTCAGTTCAACAGCGTCTTTCATTGCAGGGATTTTCCAGTCTCTAAAGTAGCGATGAGCGACAGTAACTCCTGATAGAGTTTATCGAACTCATCTAGAAACGCTCTGGCTTCCCCCATCTTGTCAGCAAGTGCATATTCCCGCATTGTTATCGCCAAGTTATGCCATTTCAGATGCGTTGCAACCAACTCATCTAACCATTCGTGCTCGAACAGGTTCTGATTCTTTACGCGTTCAACCCACGTGCCACAATGACAGTAATGCACATCCATAATTGGCCATTGTGGTGATTGAGCCGTATCACTGCTCTCATCAAAGTTACTCAAAAACACTTGTCGCCAGCGTTCAAGCGTTAGCATGAAAAACCGTAATGCCTT
>NZ_DIAC01000119.1:3214-5109 GCF_002414625.1 Methylophaga sp. UBA5088
TAACCGTAATGCCTTCTGTCTTGGTGTGAGTGATAAACGAGATGCTGATACCCAGCCTACTTCAGCATGATAATGTCTGAGCCACGACATCACGTCATCGCTTGGCATGGGTCTGGCTATGCCATAGCCCTGAGCGTTTTCGCAGCCAATCAACAACAACATTAATCCATGCTCGACCGTCTCAACACCTTCTGCAATGACTTGTCTGTCGAACGCTTCAGCCAGGCCGGTTACACCATCAACAATCGTATAGTCCTGTGGATCATCAAGCATGTCACGAATAAAGCTTTGGTCGATTTTAATCGTATCGGCACTCAAGTGACGTAAATGTGTCAGTGAGGAGTAGCCAGTACCAAAATCATCCAATGCCACTGATACACCAATGGAATCCTTGCATTGCCTTATGACCTTGGTGATGGCCCCAATATCACCTAGAGCGGTGGTTTCGACTATTTCCAGTTGTAGGTATTCCGGCCCAATATCGGGATACTCGGCCAGTAACGTCTCCATGTCACTTACAAAGGCATCAGATTGTAAATGGTAAGAGGCAATGTTGACACTGATGGAGATCATATACCCTTGCTGGTGTAGGAACTGGAGTTGCTTAAGTGCTTGCTGCAAGACCCACCGTCCGATCTCAATTTCTAGTTCGCTGTCAGCAATCACGGGCAAAAACTTGAGCGGTGTTAATAATCCCCTCGTTGGATGCTGCCAACGTATCAGTGCTTCCATGCCAAAGACTTCACCGTTTGTCATGTTCACTTTTGGTTGATAGAACAAACAGAACTCATCGGTTTTTAAGGCCTGACGGATATCATGCAACAGCTGTTGTTTTTCTATAGTCAGCTGATTATCGGCTGGGTTGAATAGCTGGTAGTGATTCCGACCAGATAATTTTGCCTGGTACATACTTTGATCAGCATGGCGGAGTAGCGTGTCCAGATCATCGCTTTCCTGTGTATAAAAACTAACCCCACTGGAAGCACTGATAGTCAGGCGTAAATCATCTACGTAGTATGGCTGAGCAATAGAGTGGTGTATCCGTTTCAACATGTCTTCACATTCCTGTAAAGACTCCACATCACGAAAGATGATGGCAAACTCATCACCACCAAACCTTGAGATGGTATCTTCTTCCCGAACATTGTTTCGTAAGCGATTAGCCACCTCAATTAGCAGCTGATCGCCAACATCATGTCCATAGGTATCATTGACCGGCTTAAAATCATCGAGATCCAGAAAGCAAATTGCCAGCATCGTTTTTGCACGTTTACAATGCGCCACTGCCTGTAAGAAACGATCAGCCAGCAAGGCACGATTGGGAAGCTTAGTCAGCACGTCATAATGGGCCATCAATTCCAAGGTATCTTGCTGCTGTTTGGCATTGGTAATATCTGAAAACAATCCGACAAAATGACGTGTTGCACCGTCGTCATCAGTCAATGATGAGACCGTTAACAACTCTGCATAAAGCTCACCATTTTTCCTGCAGTTCCATACCTCTCCCTGCCAATAGCCATGGTCGCTGATGGATTTCCACATGTTCTGAAAGAACTCAGGCGAGTGCTTTCCGGAACTCAATAAGTGAGGTGTCTGACCTATCGCCTCTTCACGACTATAGCCTGTGATATGACTAAAGGCGGGGTTCACATCGGTGATAACGCCTTTGGTATCCGTGATCATGATGGCTTCATGAGCCTGATTAAAGACCCGTGAAGAAAAACGTAGCTGCTCTTCAGCCTCTTTACGCACAGTGATGTCATAAATCACTAGCAAGGTCTCATCTCCAAGCGTATTCTCAACTACGGATGAGCTGACCAGGGCTACTCGAGGTTTGCCTTTTTTCGTCTCAATATCAATCTCGAAAGCATGACTCATACTACTGATATGAGCAT
>NZ_DIAC01000119.1:5248-5520 GCF_002414625.1 Methylophaga sp. UBA5088
AATACTACTGATATGAGCATTCTCTTGAGAGAAATCATGTTTTGATTTTTCCCTTTGTTGCTGTACCAGAAACATGAGCCTTTTCCAGTTAGGTAAGGTTTCAATGTTATCCAGATCGTAACCAAAGGTTTCTTTAAATGACTGATTGATAAACATCACTCGCTGTTGTTTATCCAACAAAATGTAAGGAACAGGTGAAGATTGAATCAAACTGCGGTATTTGTAATTAGCGATCGATGCCATCAAAACAAAACGAATAATGATGGCTGCCA
>NZ_DIAC01000030.1:0-17438 GCF_002414625.1 Methylophaga sp. UBA5088
AATTGGTAGACACGCTATCTTGAGGGGGTAGTGCCTTCGGGTGTGCCGGTTCGACTCCGGCCGTCGGTACCAAATTAAAACGCCTGACTTGTGTCAGGCTTTTTTTTGCCTGATAACTTTGTCAAGACAAAGAAATAATTAACTTTTACATTAATAAGACTAGGAATAATTGCTGAAGTCGGTAATATCTATTTCAATAGATTATTTACTTACTCAGATAAGGACGTTTTTTTTACTATGAACAACATCGTCTGGCATAAACATAAAGTAGAAAAGTTTGACCGATCAAAACAAAAAAAACAAAAGCCATGTATTTTATGGTTTACAGGGCTCAGTGGTGCAGGCAAATCAACGGTTGCAGATGCTGTGGAACAAAAGCTATTTGAGCTAGGACATCACACTTATTTACTTGATGGTGACAACGTCAGACACGGCTTAAATAAAGATCTTGGGTTTTCTGACGCAGACCGTGTTGAAAACATCAGACGTATCGGTGAAATGGCAAAGCTATTTGCTGATGCTGGTCTCATTGTCATGAGTGCTTTCATTTCGCCTTTCCGCAGTGATAGAAAACTGGTTCGAGATCTCGTTGAAGAGAAAGAATTTGTTGAAGTCTATATATCCACCCCACTGAGTACTTGTGAACAACGTGATCCAAAAGGCTTATATAAAAAGGCAAGAAGTGGACAGATAAAAAATTTCACAGGTATAGATTCAGAATATGAAGCGCCAGTCTCCGCAGAAGTGACGCTAAACACTGCTGAACTCAATGTGGATGAGTGTGTGGCGAGAGTGATTACCTATCTAAAACAAAACGAGATAATTTAAAATCAAATCCATGACCAACTTTGATGTTTTTAATGGCGATGCTGACGGTATATGTGCCTTAGTTCAATTAAGACTGGCCAACCCGAGTAAGGCAGAACTGATTACAGGTGTTAAGCGAGATATAAAATTACTGAGCAGGGTAGATGTTGAAAAAGCATCAAAAGTCACTGTTTTAGACATATCAATGCAGAAAAATCACGATGCATTGTTAAATTTGTTATCAAATGATGTTGAAGTCTTTTATGCCGATCACCACAACCCAGGAGATCAAATTAGTCATCCTCGTTTAGAGGCGTTGATTGATATGCATCCCAATAAATGCACAGCTTTAATTGTCAATGAGCACCTCAATCATGCCTATGAGCTCTGGGCAATTACGGCAGCTTTTGGTGATAATCTGTCTAATGTTGCCGAGAATTATGCAAAAAAACTACACCTCACTGAAACCCAGATAATCAAACTCAAAACCTTAGGACAGCATATTAATTATAATGGCTATGGTGCGAGTCTGGATGATTTGTTTTTTACACCTGATAAACTCTATAGACAGTGTGTAAGCTATTCATCACCTTTGGATTTTATTAATGAAAATACAGAGATAATGGAGACACTGGATTCAGGCTACAATTCAGACTTATCAAAAGCTAAACAGCAAAAACTAAGTTATGAGAGTGATATGGTAGGGGTTATTACCTTACCTGATGATAAATGGGCGAGACGTATTAGTGGCACCTTCAGCAACTACTTGAGTAACCAGTTTCCTTCTCGAGCACATTTAATTCTTACTGAAATACCTGATTCAGGGGCTTATGTCGTTAGTATCAGAGCTCCTAAAATACGTCAGGAAGGAGCAGATTTTATTGCAGGTCAGTTCGACACAGGTGGCGGCAGAAAAGCAGCAGCAGGCATAAACTTATTACAAGAAGCCGAGCTTGCAAGACTAATTTCTACTGTTGAGGACTATTACAGTAGCAATATCAACTAATACAAAGTCATTTATACTTATAATCAAAAGACTAAAAAACGATAGGATAAATTAGCACAGATGGCTCAGGGCAGGATCAGACAATACGACGCAAAAATTAATGCCATATCAAGACTGATTGATAGCGGTATTATCCTGCTAACGTTTTTAGCTTTATTCGACATTTTCCAAGCGACTTGGGATGTACTTTACATATGGAGTCTTTTGTTCGCTATTGTATTATTTAATTTTTTTGCTGAGTCGCAAGATGCCTATCGTTCGTGGCGGGGTACGGCGTTAAGGGAAGAAGTCTCTGCCGTCATGTTTTCATGGTTTACCAGTGTTTTTATTCTGGTCATGATTGATATCTTCTTTATTCATTCAGGCACCTATCTTGATAGCTTTGTCTTTTTGTGGTTTTTACTGACACCTATAGAGTTAATTTCCTGGCATGCCATTGTAAGAACATCATTGGCTATTCTTAGAGCTCGTGGTGTCAATACCAGAAATGTGGCTATTGTCGGTGAGACAATGTTAGGTAAACGGTTAGAAAGCGCATTTAACGAAATGGATTGGTCTGGATTTAGGCTGGTTGGATACTATGATGACCGTTCACAAAAACGGGTAGAAACAGAACCTAATCTGGTCGTAACAAATAAGAAAGCAGGTGATTTCAATCAACTCATTGAAGATTGTAAGGCAGGGAAGGTTGATACTGTTTACATCACCTTGGCTATGTCTGCTGAGCATAGAATCAGACACATTACTGAGCTATTAGCCGATAGTACGGCTTCTGTATATCTTGTTCCTGACTTATTCACATTTAACTTGCTTAATTCTCGATGGGTCGATTACCAGGGAATCACCGCCATTTCAGTCTATGAAACCCCTTTTGCTGGTATCGATAGTATCCTTAAACGGCTGGAAGATATTATCCTAAGTAGTCTTATCCTGACGATGATCGCTCTTCCTATGATGGTGATTGCCGCAGGGGTTAAATTGACATCGAAGGGCCCCGTGTTTTTCAAGCAAACACGCTACGGCATGGACGGTGAAAAAATTAAGGTATGGAAATTCCGTACGATGACGGTAACAGAGGATGGAGACACCGTCACACAAGCACAAAAAAATGATAGCCGTATCACACCATTTGGTGGCTTTTTGAGAAGAACATCACTGGATGAGTTACCCCAATTCTTTAATTCATTGGGCGGAAGTATGTCGATTGTAGGACCACGACCCCATGCTGTAGCGCATAACGAACAATACCGTGCTCAGATTCAAGGGTATATGTTGAGACATAAAGTCAAACCAGGTATTACGGGCTTAGCCCAGATAAATGGCTTTAGGGGGGAAACTGATACCTTGGACAAAATGCAAGGTCGTGTGCATTACGATCTAAAATATATACAGAACTGGTCATTACTTCTGGATATAGAAATTATTTTCTTAACGATATTTAAGGGGTTTGTAGGTAAAAATGCCTATTGAAATCTCGACTCAGCTTATTAGTAATTTTACTTAGGAAAATAAACTTGTTGCCTGTCCTGAGACACGGTATCATAGAAATACTACTGAAATAGATGCATCAATCTTGGGTGCTAGATAACACTCGTTATCGTGATTATTTTCAGTAGAAATCAGAACAATAGACATCAACGGTGATGGCTTTGTAGCAAGATCATATACAAATGGTCTTACACAATGTCAGCAGGTTAGATGTTGTGTAATTAAAGCCAAACTCGCTGTGAGGCGGGGTCGGAAAGCCACAGATCTTTAAATATAAAGATGGCTGGGTTGCATTGCTTGTTTTTTCAACCTATGCATAAGGAAGTTTATTATGAAAAAAGCGATGCTATTTATCGTAGCTATGATGTTTTCTGTTGCTGCCAACGCGGCGACATACAACTTAACAACTTCAGACAGTGCTACCATTTTCGATAATGGTTCAAGTGCAGTAAGTACATCATTTGGTGATACTACAACGTCTTTCACACTTGAAGTTATCGATGGCGGATTGTCTGCTATTGATTTTGACTTTTCTCCATCTAGCAAGTTTGTAGCTGGTACACTTACAATCGGAACTATGGTTTTCGCCGTTGCGCCTGATTTCACGACAATGTTAAACCTTGCAGAAGGTTTTTACGCTGTAACATTTGATATTCAACCTGCTTTGGGTAATATGTCATTTGGTGTTTCAGCTGTACCTGTTCCAGCAGCGTTATTCTTGTTTGCTCCAGCTCTATTGGGCTTTTTGGGTCTTCGTAGAAAAGCTGCTGTTGCCGCATAAGTAAAAGCAAAACAGAAAATAAAAAGGGAGCTTAAGCTCCCTTTTTATTGGCTGATGTTATTGTTAGTGACGAAGTCTAGGTCGACTACGTAAATATATGTAAACATTGTACCAAGGTACAATAGACAGACTCTGAACTAGACCCTTAACATGGAACCATCTGAAAAAGTCAGATAGGTAATTATCAAACTCAAATTTGATAATTAATTAAAGCCAAACTCGTCGTGAGGCGGGGTCGGAAAGCCACAGATCTTTGACGCTGAAGATGGCTGGGCTGCATTGCTTGTTTTAACTTATGCATAAGGAAGTTTATTATGAAAAAAGCGATGCTATTTTTAGTAGCTCTAATGTTCTCTGTTGGTGTTAATGCAGCGACTTTATCTTTTGACGTGGCGGGCGCATCGAATGCGACACAAGATGTCAGTATCTCCAGTGGACAAACTGTCTTAGGTGGTGGTTTTGTGACTGAAGGGACAGGTCCTAGTGATACGTGGAAGTCATTTTTCAATCTAAGTAGTTCTGAAGACACTTACGTAAAAATTGAATGGTCATTTAATCCAGAGTCGAATTTTACCAATGCTCAACTCGGATTTACAGCTGAAGCTGATTACCCAGTCTATACAACACTTATTGACATAACTGGTGATTACTCGTTTGTTATGTTTTTAGAAGCTGGTGTAAATTATGCTGTAGATATTCTTAACGCTAGCCGTGATGTATTCAAGTATGATGTTTCTGTGTCAGAAGTACCTGTGCCAGCAGCATTATTCTTGTTTGCTCCTGCTTTATTAGGCTTTTTAGGGCTTAGAAGAAAGAACGCAGTGGCTGCATAATAATACTTAAGTTAACAGTAGGTTAACTAAGATATTTTTGGAGGGAGCGAATGCTCCCTTTTTTTTTGAAAAATAGAGTGTTAATATCAATTTTGAATGTCAATTATAGATAAGGATTTTCTTCAATGTCTAAACGCTTGATCTTAATGTTTTCTTTATTATTATCTTTTTCTACAGCAGTATTAGCTGAAGAAGAACGTTATCTACTAAACTCTGGAGATATTTTAGATATCTCAGTATGGAACGAAGAAGCTCTGCAAAAGCAAGCAGTTGTTCTTCCTGATGGAGTGGTGACTTTCCCACTTGCAGGCGAAATAGTGGCTAAAGATAAAACAGTTGCCAATGTAGAGGCAGAATTAACTAAAAAGCTTGGTGAATATTTAGCTGACCCAGTTGTTACAGTATCCGTGACAAGTGTTGAAGGTAATAGAGTACATATTTTGGGGAAAGTACTTAATCCAGGGTCGTTTGTTATGAATCAACCACTAGATGCTATGCAGGCATTGAGTTTAGCCGGTGGATTATCACCCTATGCCGAAGAGAATAACATTATTGTGCTCAGGAGAGATGGAGAGAGCCAAAAAGTGCTCCCAGTCAAATACGCTGAAATTAAAAAAGGCAAACAACTCAAAACAAACATCACACTTGAGAGTGGTGATGTCATGATAATTCCTTAGTTCAACATAACTGTGAAGTTGATGAAAACAAAGCTATCACTGACAGTTGCTATTTTGTTCGCCAGCTCTGTAAATGCTGCAGAGTGGGGAATTGATTTTGAAGCTGACCCACAGTTTAAATACGATGATAATGAACTATTAAGGGAAGACAAAAAAGGTGACTTCAGTCTAAAAATTAACCCGACATTATCACTATCAAGAAATCTAGAGAATTCAGAGTCTCGATTACGGATGGGATATAGAATCAGTCGTTACCAAGACTTGAATGATCTTGATACTGAAAACCCTTTCATTGGTTTTTCTACATCTCGCTCGACTGAAAGAAGCTCTTATGGAATAAACCTAGATTATTCTGAAAGAGAGTCAAGATCTATCGCGGAAGAAGACACAGCAGATTTTAGCAATACATCTACAACCACGATTAAATCTATATCTCCAAATTTTAGTTATAGCTTGACTGAGTTAGATACAATTACAACCAGTGCTTCTTACCAAGAGCGGACACAATCTTCAACAACGAATAATTCATTATTATCTAACAATTCTCGATTGACTGATAATGAGACTAAGAGTTTAAACTTAGCCTGGCAACATCAATATTCTGAAAGACTAAGTGGTGGTATATCCCTAGGATACGTAAATTACTCTGCCGAATCAGAAAGTCTAGATAATGAATACGATACATACACAGCAGGCTTTACCTCTACATATCAATTAACTGAATTGTGGGTTATTAATGGTTTGTTAGGTGCGCGTTACTTGGATAGTGAAAATACTTTTTCTAATGGTTTAACAACAACTAGTAGTAGTTCTGGGCTTAACTACTCCTTGAGCGCTACGAAAAATGGTGAGTTAGACTCCATGAGTCTATCAGCTAGTCGTTCATTACTACCTTCTAGCACTGGCGCTGTGAACGAGCAGGATGCATATACTCTCAGCTACAGTAGAGAACTGTCAGAAAAGCTTAAAGCTAGTGTATCAACGACTTACCGTGAGTACACAAGTGCTGACGATATCAGCAGTATTACCACAAAATATATCGATTTCTCTCCTAGCTTGAGATGGGATATATATGAAAAATGGTCACTCGCATTTGGGTATCGTTATCGCAGTATAGATGAGTCTGATGGTAAAAATGTAAACAGTAATTCTGTGTCCCTAAATATCGACTATAACTGGGATGGCATCCATTTTTCACGTTAAATCATAACAACGAGTTAAGAGCAAATAATCAATGGAAGAAGAAGTAAAAGGCTTGGGAGATTATCTCAATATCCTATGGCGCAGAAAATACTGGATTATTATCCCAGCTGTGGTTCTAAGTATTGCAGCTGTTCTTGTGGTTTATTCACTACCTGCTACATACAAGTCTGAAGGGACAATATTAATTGAGTCTCAAGAAATTCCAAATGATTTAGTACGCTCCACTGTCACAAGTTATGCCGATCAACGTATTAGAGTTATCCAGCAGCGTTTGATGACTTCAGCTCGTGTGATGGATATCGTAAGAAAGTATGATCTGTATAGAGAGGAAAGACAGAAAGCAACTGCAACATCAGCGCTTGTAGGACTTTTTAAATCAAATGTTAGCGTGGATCTGGTTCAAGCTAATGTGACGGATCCTGTTAGTGGTCGAGCTAAACGAGCCAGTATTGCTTTCACGGTCTCATTTATGGATAAATCACCACAAAAAGCACAGCAGGTTGCCAATGAGCTTGTCACTGAGTTTTTGAATGAAAATGTCAAAGCTCGCACAGATCGTGCTGCAGAAACGAAAGACTTCTTGAAAGAGGAAGGAGATAAATTTCAAGCAAGAGTGCGTGAGCTTGAAAAACAAATAGCAGAGTTCAAAGATAGGTACAGCCAGAGTTTACCTGAGTTATTACAATATAATTTGTCAATGATCGAGAGGTTGACAGATGAGCAAAACTCAAATCAAAATGAAATTTTAGTGCTGAAAGATCAAGTCACCACGCTCAGTTTACAACTTTCCACCATTCCATCTGCTTTACCAACAAACATATCGAATCCAAATGAAGCCACTACCTCTCAACAACGTCTGGAACAGCTGAGAATACAATATAGCGATCTACTGTCAAAATATGAACCTAATCACCCCGATGTACTCAGATTAGGAAGGCAAATAGATGCGCTGGAGAATGAGCTTGGTGTAAGCGGTAATAGTAGAGAAGTCATTCAGGCAGAAATAGATCAAGCTACCGACGACTTAACTACCCTTAAAGAGAAGTATGCTGAAAATCATCCTGATATAAAAGCGCTTAATAATAAAATTGCTAATCTTCAAGATCGCCTCAAAACGGCAAGTAGAGAATCGACAACGACGAATCAGCCAAATAAAAATGTTAATCCTGCCTATGTTCAGATTCAGGCTAAGATTGCCTCGACAGAAGGGGAAATAGCTCGTTTAAAAAATAGACAAGAAGATATAAAAGCTAAAATTGCTGACTTTGAAAAAAGAGTCGCTGAAACATATCAAGTACAGAGAGCATATAGTGAATTAACACGCGATCACGAAAATACCTTGGCTAAATATAGAGAATTACGCTCAAAACAACTTCAAGCTGAACTCGCGCAAAACCTCGAGTCTGAAAACAAAGGTGAGAGCTTTTCACTCATTGAACCACCTGCCGTACCTTCAAAGGCTGAAAAACCAAATAGGCCAAAACTTCTCATCTTGGGAGTGGGAGCATCAGTTGGTGCAGGTTTAGGGCTGGCCTTATTGATAGAGTTGCTTTTCGGTGGTGTAAGAGGTTATACCCAAGTGACACATCTGGTTGGTAAGACGCCACTTGTGGTCATACCTGTAATCACAACATCTCGTGAGTTAGCTCGCAAAAAAACAATCAGAAATCGTTGGATTGTACTTGCTATTGTTGCTGCTATAGCTTCAGTCATTGCAGTTCACTTTTATGTCGTTAATTTAGAAGTTTTATGGTTTAAGTTAATGCGTAAAGTAAGTTTACTGTGATTTAGCATATCTTCTGATAGGAATTAGTAATGGATAGAATTCAGAAAGCCTTAGACAAAGCAAGACAGAAGCATACTGGTAACGTCATAAACGATGATGTAAATATACCTAATAGTGATGTGCAGGAAGAAAATGGTTTTCCTGAAGATCCTTTAGCACCAGCCATTGAGAATATTCAATACACACAAACTAAAGTAGATAAAACACCATCAAGCGTTTTGGAAAATAACAGGGTAATAGCCGGACATTATAATAACCCACAGTCAGCCGTATTTAGAATGTTAAGAACGCAAGTCCTTCAAAAGATGCGACAAAATGACTGGCAAAGTATTGCCATTACGTCACCAACGGCTGGTGAAGGGAAATCACTCGTGTCTGCAAACCTGGCTGTTGCTGTGGCCATGGAGCTTAATCAAACTGTTTTATTAGTTGATATGGATTTAAGAAATCCATCGATTGCCAAATATTTTGGTTTGAATGTAGATGCAGGGCTTAAAGAATATCTTCAAGAAGACTTATACTTACATCATGTACTCGTTAATCCTGGTATCGAAAGGTTGGTTCTTTTACCGGGGGTAGGTAGAGCAGAAGATTCTGCCGAGTTATTATCAAGTCCGAAAATGGCATCCTTAGTGAAGGATATTAAATCTCAATACAACTCACGCGTCATTATCTTTGATGTACCTCCTTTACTACAGACAGACGATGTCTTGTTATCAACAAATTACTTTGATTGCACTTTACTGGTACTTGAAGATGGGAAGAATAATGAAGCTAACATTAAGAAGTCTTTACAATTGTTAGAGGGTACACATTTAATCGGTACAGTAATGAATAAAGCTGATACCGCCCCGTCACATCAGAACTACTAATCTATGTATATAGAACACTTTGGTCTTAAATTTAAACCGTTTAACCTTGTACCAGATCCACGATTTGTTTATTTGAGTCCTTATCATAAAAAAGCATTAACTATGCTGGAATATGGTTTGATGAGCCAAGCTGGTTTTACAGTAGTCACTGGAGAAATCGGCGCGGGAAAAACAACACTGATTCGAACATTGTTGCAGAATCTTGATGATGAATATGTCATCGGCCTAATCAATAACACAAGTGAGTCATTTGGTGAGTTAATGGAATGGGTTCTGGATGCGCTTGATATCGAATCTTCCGCAACAGATAACTCAGGACGTTATCGTGATTACGTCAATTTCGTCGTAGAGCAACATGCGAAGGGAAAAAAAATTGTTTTAATCGTGGATGAAGCTCAAAATTTGTCCGTTAAAGCATTAGAAGAATTGAGGCTATTATCCAATGTTAATATTGATGCTGACATCTTTATGCAGTTGGTCTTAACTGGTCAGCCTGAACTAATAGATAAGCTCAATCTACCGGAGTTGGAACAGTTTGCACAACGTATAGGCGTTGAATATCACCTCAAAGCGTTAAGCTATCCAGAAACACAAAAATACATCGAACATAGAATGGAGGTAGCGGGAGCTGATCATAAAATTTTCAGTAATGAAGCTTGTGCTGCTATCTTTTGTTACAGTGAAGGTGTACCAAGACGAATAAACAATCTATGTGATTTCGCTCTTGTTTATGCTTTTGCTGATGACTCTAGAGAAGTCAATGTGAATACGGTCATTGATATGATCAAAGATAAACGTTCTTCTACAATAATAAAAATGAAAGAGAGTCAGAATCCTGATGTTAAGCGTGTAAGAAGTTGGTTGCTAGAGTTATATAACATTCACTTAGTCTGAACCCTGATTTTTAATACATTTATACAATGTGACGTTGTTCACGACGAAAGCTAAAATTGATCGCTAAATTATCTACTGCACTTTAAAAACTTTCTGCCCCCCAGAAAGTTTTTGAGCCCAGTGGTAACACTGGGCTTTTTTTTGAACCATACCTCAATGACTTTGACTAAGTAATTAGTTGCTCCGGTCGTTATACTGTTCAGGAATTCACAAAAATTTTAAAAAGATTTTTTTCATTTAAATTGTGTGAAAGAAATCACTAACGTAATTGTGAATCAAGCATATTATTTACCTGTGTCATCTATTTATCACGGGGGGAGATGGACATGAAAAGAATAACTTCAATTTTATTTGTACTCACACTGATGCTTATTTCATCGGCTGCATATTCACAAAATTATTATGTTTGTGATTCTACTGGCGACGATAACAATGATGGGCTTTCAGAATCTACTGCTTTTAAATCATTCACGAAAGGTGTGTCGCTTTTCAGTAAAGTCTCTCCTAGTGGGGCTTTATTATTTTGTCGGGGTGGGCAGTTCTACGTAACCGCAAAACATAAATTAGTTAACTGGAAATGTTCAGCTGAGAAACCATGCACGATTGCCAGTTATGGTGATCCATCTCTAGATGCGCCAAAAATCGTAAGTAGTGAAGGTGAAAGTGCACTTAATTTTGAAGAAGGTGGTAGTGCAGGGGGAGATGGCGGATACATCGTCAAAGATCTTATCCTCATCTCCACTACAGGTAAAGGCACTGGAGTAAGGTTATATAACGATGTTGATGATGTTACGCTTGAAAACCTGCATATCGAAGGATTCGACTTAGGCGTCTATTCTGCAGGGAGTAATCCTGCTGATGAAAATGACCCATCCGTCAATATGATGAATGACCGCTTTGTATTGAGAGACTCTGTGATAATAAACAATACTACGCAAGGGTTTATGGGTGGCTGTAACGACTGCCTAATCGAAAATAATCATTTTGAACATAATGGTGAAACACGCGGTTTCGATCACAATATATATCTTGCTAATAAAGGGCAATATGCTACTGGTATAACGATACGAAACAACACATTGTATAAATCAGCTATTGTTGATGGCTCATGCCAAGGTGTTTCACTTGTAGGTCATGGACTTCTTAAAGACGTAATAGTCGAAGGTAATATCATAAAAGAGGACGCTGGCAAAGCGGCTTACAGCTGCTGGGGCATTAGTTTCGATGGTGGTTACACAAGTGATGAGTCATTTTTGAATATTACTATTCGGGATAACACGCTCATGAACATGGGAGGTAATGCCATCGGTTGTGCATCCTGTGACGGTGCGTTAATTGAGAATAATACAATTATCGATGAGGCTGGAAATTTGCTCGCTGGTGTCAACGTACCGGTAAAAAATGAAGACTCTATCAAGTCTAAAAATATTGTCATTAAAAATAATAGAATCGTAACAAATTTTGAAAAAGCTACTGGCATTATAGTTGGTGGAGAACACTCGTTCTCTGTACTCAATAACAGAATCTGGTCTAGTACTTCGGCTTTCAAAGAGTGTATTGAGAAAAAAGATGCCAATATCGATACAGATACTTCTACTAATCAATGTGAAAATCATGAAGGGGTGAATTTACAAAGCTTAGTAAACGCTCCATCTGATGCATTAACTGACGCTGAAGATGTTTATGAAGAAACAGTTGAACCCGTTGTCGATACTGTTCAAGAAGTCGAAGATCAAGTAACAGAGGCTGTTGAGGGTGTTTTAGGTGCTGAAGAAACTACATCATCAGTTAATGAGACTAACTCCTTCATGTCAAGGTTCTCATCACCTAGCTCAACTGATGCAGAAAATACTGGTACAACTTCAGGTTCAACAAGTTCAGGTTCAACAAGTTCAGGTTCAACAAGTTCAGGTTCAACAAGTTCAGGTTCAACAAGCAGGTTTTCGAGTACAACTAGTGATTCAAATGTTGAAGTACAGCCTTCAACGAGTCGTTTCTCTACATCTACAGTAACAATAAATGACACAACAACTGGTACGGGTGATGAATATAGTGAGCCTGTCATTACGCAGCCGAGCTCTATCTCTAGAAGTACTATTGAGAGTGTCACAATTAATGAGGTAATAAAAGCAACAAATGAGGATAACAGTGATGTTGAGCCAACAACATGCCGTGCTTATTCTCGGTTTGGTTGTTTAATGAGATAGTTTATTAACAAATCTGACAAAAAAGGTTGGCCATGGCCAACCTTTTTTTTAGAAAGCGTCGCTTTTTTCAGACAGCCACGGTTTCTCTTTTATGATGAAGTAAGTATAGCCAGGATCAATTTTAGACACGACGATTAGATGTCGAATGAATTTCATCATTGATATTGGATGAAAGCCTAGATGATAAGAAAAGTTAGAAAACCAATATCGTAAACGATGTTTCTTTTTCCTTAGCTCTAATAGTTGGAGGATCTTTTTGTTGTCTTTAAACTCGTTATTTAATTTTGTTAACAGCTTAAGTGCATAATAGTGGAGCTTGGTTTTATTTCTTGTAATGGAGTTTTCTACAGGGCGATATATGGCATGTCCCCCTTGAGTTCTGGCAACTTTTCCACCATTCAAAACAATTCTAATTCGTAAGCTTGAATCAGCAAATGCACGCATATCATTATAAAAACCACCGAGTGATTTCACTGTAGATGCTTTGTACATCTCGCATGCAGGGAATGGAGGCGGTGTTAGAAGAAATAACTCTTTTGGACTGCTCGCTATTTCGGGCCAGTTGGATGTATTTGTAGCGCTCTCAACACCATCAGAACTAATACCTCTGGAGTCGGCACAGGCGATGTCTAAATCATCCCACTTTTTAAACGTGTTGATATGCATCTCAATAAGATCATCAGAAATCCAATCATCTGAATCAAGAAATACCAGAAAATCACCTTGTGAAGCTTCAATGCCGGTGTTTCTCGCAACACTTACGCCACTGTTTTTTTGCGTAATAAGTTTAACTTTACTTTTATACTCTCGGATGACGTTAATCGAATTATCCTGGGAACCATCATCAACGACAATTATTTCGATATGAGAGTAAGTTTGTCGAAGACAGCTATTTATTGCGTCTTTGATGTATTTCTCTCTGTTATAACAGGGGATAATTATGGTTACCAAAGGTGCATGATTCATAGCCAGCCTATCTAAGTTTGGGGGCGCTGACGCGCCGGTTATAGTTGTTTTATCCATAAATCGAACTTACTTAAAGAATTAAGCACTTTCTTGATTCTTCACTTTTTCACTAAGACGAATGACTACTAAGTGATAAGTTGTATATCAATGAATAATAGTAAAAAATTGCTAGGTTAAATTTAAATAGAAACCAAAACATCAGAAAGTGTTAAATATGCAGTAATGAATAGAATTGCTAAGGCAATAACTGGTATGTCTATTTCTGGCTGCCATATTTTGAGCCTTATGGCAGCAATAACATTAGCTGGGTACAAAAGCCATCCGACTACAGCTAATCCTATGACAACACCATGAGTGCCGGCTAGATTGTAACCAACTAATATACAGGTTACTTGTATGATTAATTGATAAAAAAGTAGAAAAGATATGTACGAAGATTTCCCTTTTGCCAGATAAACATTATGATAAGTCATTGACAAAACACCAATAAATAAGTCCAGAGGTAATATCTTCACCATCCAAATCGCATCGTCATATCGTGCATCATATAACCAATCTATGATTTGGTTTCCTAATGTAATTAAAGCTATTGCTACAGACCATGTCATCACAATCATAAATAATCGAGCCTTTCTTAAGGCTATATATAGGCGTTTGTGGTCATTCTCACGTATCAAGCGCGAATATGAAGGAAACAAAACTCTACTACCGAGCATTTGAGCTGTTTTAGAGGCTGTTTCTTTAAACATGGCAGCAATTGAATAAACTCCCAGTGTCGCGGCTCCGATTAAGTAACCAAGTAATATTCGGTCAATCTGACGCGCAAAAAATGTCAACGCTGTACTGGCCAGAACCCAACGACCAAATTTAAATAAGCTTGAGGCAGCCTCTCTTTCCCACTGAAAGCGATTTCTCGTTTTCGCAATCCAAAACTGAGATAACAACATTTTGACCAATGCATTAACCAATCCTCCAACGACCAAACCCCATACCGTAGGACTTATGACGACCCAAAGTATCATCACAGAGATTGAGAAAAACTGAGCGATAAGCTCTAAAAGAGTAATATTCCGGAGGTTTAAATCTCTATTCGAGCTTGCGAGTGATGTTGAGTTGAACCCTGCAATAATCGCACTTAGACTTGCGACGGGTAACATCCAAGCCAAGAGGGGTTCGTTGTAGAGAATTGAGTATGGGTAGGCTCCTACCAGAGCGATAGCCCAAAGAACAAATCCACGAAATACTTGTATAGTCCAGGCTGTATTAAGAAAAATTTGGTCATTTCCACGTTTGTTTTGAATAATACTGGGTGTGATTCCAATATCAGAGAACATACTGATACCTTGCATGAATACCATGACAAGGGTCATTAAGCCGAAAGCTTCTGGAAAGAGAAACTTCGCCATTATAACGTTACTGGCTAGTCTAAAAAGCTGTGCCAGACCATAACCACCGATAGTCCATAATGAGCCTTTAACAATGAGTTTCTTTAGGGGAGACCTCTGGCTGGCATTTTCAGAATTAGGCATTAATAACTTTCTAACTAGCGACAAAATCATGATGATATAACAATATATCATCTATATGGTCTAATATTTCCCTCGCACTAAAACAATATGGGTATTTCTCACCTCGATACATCTATTTATCTTCCCTCTCAAATAGTTTTCTGGAATATGGAATAAACAATGTTGAAGTAAGATTAGGCGGTAATATACACGTCTTCTGTATCGCCTAAAATTAAGTAGTGAGCTCCAATATTAAACATCTAACTGAATAAAAACTTATAAGGCTAAGGGGGGGGTTAATTGGAAAGTTACGGCCTTTTAATAAACTATGTGGAGTATTGATAATTATTTGCACAAGCTGAGCACTTCTTCCTTGTTGAAGAATGAAGTTAAGAGTCTACATCTAATTGAGAAGGGATGACTTGAACAAATCCTTGTGCAAAGCCATTTAACCAAGATGGATTAATTTCATTATCGTCTTTTCAGTAGGATATGTATCTTCTTTAAGCAGTTAAGTAGAGAGAGCCTGAAGTGAGTTAGTGTCCCTCTGTTAAAAACGCACGACATTCTCTTATCAATTTATGTCGTTATTATTTTGCATCAGTGGATACCCTAAAACATATTCATGGGTAATTTCTTATGAGCTAATCTATTTGTACGATTTTTTAGAAACGTCAAGAGAGAAGCATACCTGTAACAGACAATTCATCCTGAGCAAATGATATTTGACTATGATTATTTACTGCTCTGCTCCATTAATTAGGCAAGTGCAGTAATCTAAGATGTTCTAGTATGCTACTGGCGAATCTGAAGAACAGAAAAGATTAACCAGAAAATTCAATTTATCGCTTTGAGTAAGGAGAGATATTGAATAAAAATAATCTCATTTTGAATAAGATTTTTGTGTTTATTAGAGCTTCTTAGCCTTTCTAAATCTGTTAGTTGATGTATATTCACTAAGTTAAAATTATGGTGAGACAAAAAAATGAAGCTTTTTCATTATACTGAGTGTGCAAACTTCGGTGATGCAATAAACCCCTGGTTTTGGTCAAACTACATTGATGCACCTTTTAATGATGATTGTGACCAACTGTTTGTCGGTATTGGTACTTTAATCAACGATAAACTCCCATTGAGTAACTACAACTCCATAAACATAATGGGGTCAGGGGCAGGTTATGGGGAATCCATTCCACAACCAACAAAAAGCTGGACTATACACTGTGTAAGAGGACCATTAACGGCAAAAGCTCTTGGCGTAGAGCAAAAACTTGCAATTGCAGATCCTGCTATTTTAATTAGCGATATTCTTGGTTTAGATAATATTGGTGATAAGAGAACTATGAGGGTTGGTTTTATGCCACATCATAGTATCGATTCACCTAGATTGAAAAAAGTTGTAGAAGCTACTGGTGTTAGCTACATTTCACCATTGGGTCAAGCAATGAGTGTAATCAGTCAAGTAAACAGTTGTGAGAGATTGATAACCTCTGCAATGCATGGTGCCATATTAGCTGACTCACTAAGAGTGCCATGGTTTCCTGTAAAAAACTCTGCGCTAATTCTTGATTTCAAATGGGAGGACTGGGCGCAGTCAATGGGGCTAAACATAAAATTAGAACTCCTACCACTGATCAAACCAGACTACGCCAGAAGATATTTTTTTAATGAGTTTTTTAATGAAAAGCTTTTCCAAAGAAAACTACAACAAATAAAAAAACGCAGTGATTATCTCTTATCAAGTAGCTCAATCATTGAGGAAAAAAAGGATAAGTTAAAAGAAGTTTTTTTTAGATTTAACACTAACTATTCTAATTCAAGGTGATGTATCGAAGAAGGAGAAAGAAATTCTCTTGATAGTTAGATAATTGCTCATTCCCTTTTTATCGAAGTAGTCTGAGAAGCTCGATAGAGTTAATATGGCTTATGTAAGGATAAATGTGCATTGAATAAAATCTGACTCAAAAAATTATTGAGTGCAAAAAATTTGATAAGTAAAAAATTAATAAGATTTAATGCCAGAAAAAAGTTCAATAGAAGCATAATTAAACATTAGATTTCCAAGAACGCTTGCAACTGCCATTCAAACTTAAGGAAAAAAATGTCCGATTTAGTATCTGTAATTATGCCAGCAAGGAATGCTGGAGCCTTCATTAAGCAAAGCATAGAATCAATACTTCAGCAAACATATACTAATTTTGAGTTAATTATCGTTGATGACCAGTCTACTGATGACACTCGCAACATAGCTGAAGGTGTAATTGATGCTCGAGTCACAGTCGTTTATGGTAAAGCCGAAGGTATTGCATCAGCAATTAATATAGGTTTGAAACATGCAAAAGGTAAATATTTTTGTCGTTGTGATTCAGATGACTTATTCCCCGAAAATCGACTCAAGATACAAGCAGAA
>NZ_DIAC01000030.1:17527-21056 GCF_002414625.1 Methylophaga sp. UBA5088
GTGGCTCCTACTCTTCTATCGACAGCAAAGGTCGGCATATCATTCAATATCATAAGAATACGCGCTCGAGATGTATTGATAGTCATTTTATGGATGGTCAGGTCATCACACATTTTGGTACTTTTATGGTGAAGACTTCGGCATTGAGAGCTATCGGTGGTTGTCGGACATTTTTTGAAACAGCGGAAGATATTGATCTACAGTTAAGACTCTCTCAGCAAGGCGCCATTTTTTTTATTGCAGATAATTTCTATCAGTACAGACTCCACCATTTTTCTATTACCCATAACCAGTTAAACAGCAGGCGCATTTTCTTTGAGGATTATGCTAAACAGTGTCACTTGCAAAGGCTTGAAGTAGGCAAAGATGATTTAATGATGGGGCGAAAACCAGAAATTCCAGATAGTATTGAACTCGAAACGAAAACAGCAGATGAACATATTACTAATCAGCTGATTTCTGAGTCATGGTATTGGTTTAATACTGGTGACTATAAGCAGGCGTTTAAATCAGGCTTTAGGTTAGTCTCTATGTCACCATTAAAATGGTTGTCTTGGCGCAATTACATGTTGCTAATTTTTAAGCGTTTGAAGCAAACTGTATATTAAAACTCTGCTTGAGTTTGAGTGGCCGACTCAACACTATTCATACAAAGAAAAAGAAGTTACGTTACAGGGATATACATGAAAGTTTTATCTTATCTGCATCATTATATTCACCCCTACGGTATTGGTTTTGCAGCTCATTCACTTGCCCTTGGTATGAATAATCATCAGGTACATTCAGAGATTTTTTCAATTGATTCTGATTTTGCAGAAACATCACCATTAGTTCAAAGTGCGATAAAATCAAAACTTTTACTAAGAATAGCGTCTAAATTCATTTCCATTGAAAAAATACGTCGTTACACAGAATGGCGATTTCGATGTTACGCGAGAAAGTTTGATGTCATCATTTTGTGGCCAGGATGTTCGCTTGAAACGTTTCAATATTTGAAACGAAAAGGAAAAATAATTGTTGTTGAGAGTATTAATTGTCATCAAGAAGTAGCGAAACAACTTTTAAGTAACGAAGAGCAACTCTTAGGCTTGGGCAAAACACATTTAATTGATGACAGCAGTATTAGAGATGAGCATGCGAAGCTGACACTCGCTGATTATATTTTCAGCCCTAGCCCACAGGTGACAAAGTCTCTGATAGTATCGGGGGTAGATAAGTCTAAGATTCTATCTACCTCGTACGGGCTTAGTCCAAAACAGGTGTTACCGGTGACTAAAAAGCGTCAACATAAACCTGTTTTCTTATTTGTCGGAAGCGTAATTTTACGTAAAGGTATTCATTTATTGCTTGAGTACTGGGATAAAGCAAAGGTTGATGGGACGTTAATGGTGGTTGGCAAAATAGACCCAAGCGTACAACCGCTGGTAGATTCTTTTTCAGAACGAGGTGATATTGAGTTTATTCCCTTTACTGCTGATATAGATTCTATGTATCAGTCTGCTGATGTGTTTATCCTACCCAGCATAGAAGAAGGTAGCCCGTTGGTAACATATTTAGCTTTAGGTGCAGGATTACCATGTCTGGTAACACCAATGGGGGGCGATGGTGTCGTCCGAGATGGTATAGATGGTTATATAATCGATCCACATGATAAAGAAAAATGGATATCGAGTATCCAAAAATTAGCATTAGATGTTTCTATGAGAGTTCAAATGGCGACAAACTCTCACGATCACGCAACTCAGTTTCTCTGGGAAGAAGTCGCAGACAAACGTCGTAAATTACTTATCAATAAGCTAGGACTCTGATTTGAAAGTTCTGATTCTAGGAGGAACTGGCTTTATAGGCCAGCATGTTGTCAAAAAGTTACTTGAGGATAACTGCCAAGTTACTGTTTTTGATAGACACGCAGATAGACTTAAGCTCTCGGGCATTGAGGCTATAAATGCTGATTTCTCAGATACTTTGTCATTATCTGAGTCTTTGATAGGTGTAGATAAAGTGATTCATCTTATCAGCACTTCTGTACCCAGTTCTTCGAACAAAGACCCTGTTAGTGATATTCAAGGGAACTTGGTTAATACCGTCAAACTTTTAGAAATAATGAGGCAATCTGGTATAAAAGATATTGTCTACTTTTCATCAGGAGGCACTGTTTATGGGCATCCAGAGGTACTGCCCATCAATGAGTCTCATACTAATCACCCGGTATGTAGTTATGGCATTGTCAAACTTGCTATAGAAAAATATCTACATATGTATTCTGAACTATATAGTCTCAATGCGGTTATTCTACGGCCATCCAATCCATTCGGGCCAGGCCAAACACACACAGGTGTACAAGGGTTTATTGGTACATGCATTGCAGCAGCATTGACAGGCAAACCATTAACAATCTGGGGCGATGGAAGTGTTAAGCGAGATTATGTTTATGTGACTGATGTGGCGGATGCCGCCATCTCTGCTTTGAATTATTCAAAAAGTGATACTTTCAATATATCAAGTGGTGAAGGGGTTTCACTCAATGACATTATCCAGTTAGTTCAAAATGAGTCTGGAAAAAAAATTAATCTCCATTATCAGGAAAAACGTGATTTTGATATTCCTGAAATCACTTTGGATAATAACAAGGCAAAACAATTATTAGGCTGGCAGCCCAGTACTAGCTTTAATGATGGCCTTCACTTAACTCTGAATCACGCTATGAAGTTAGTGTAGGAAAGTTATTTTATGCCTAACTCTATTGCTTATCTTGCATTATTTTCATGGCCTTTGGTGACCATACTCCTTATAAGGAGAAAAGGTATAGAAGCTGGAATATTATTAGCTCTGCTTGGGGCTCAGATGTTCTTGCCTTCCTCTTTTGAGGTTGACTTGCCGGCCATTCCACCACTCAATAAGTTGTCACTCACGACGCTAACAATTATTGTTTATTTATACTTCAACAAGAAACGGTTCGGATTTAATGCGTTAAACTCGTTTCTTAAATTTCTGTTTGTAATGTGTCTGATAGTGCCTTTTTTAACTGCTCTGGCAAACCCTGAGCGCTATTACTATATTCAAGGTCTGTCTTTATATGATGGGCTAAGTGATTCCATACAGACTTTCCTGACAATTATTCCATTTCTGTTTGGTGCTAAGTATTTTAGTACTTATGAAAAGCAGGTTCTGTTATTCAAGTACTTGGCCATGGCGGCCTTTGTATATGCATTCTTCGTTTTATATGAAGTGAGAATGAGTCCACGATTGCACGCTATCGTATATGGTTTTTACCCCCATTCATGGTTACAACAATATCGAGAGGGTGGATTTCGCGCCATGGTATTTATGGGGCATGGTCTGGTGGTGGCTATATTTATAGCATCAGGTTTAACTGCCGCCGCAGCATTGAAGAGATACAAAGAAAAAGTCACTCCTGTGAAAAGTCTTTATATTGTTGCTGCCTGTCTATTTGCTTTGGTTTTACAAAAAAGTTTAGCGTCCCTCGTTTTTGGTCTATTTGGTCTATTCATGGTGTTGATGATGTCAC
>NZ_DIAC01000030.1:21151-23058 GCF_002414625.1 Methylophaga sp. UBA5088
TCATGGTGTTGATGATGTCACCAAAACGAATGCATCAAGCTGCCTTGCTAGTTGGTATTCTTTTTATAAGTTATCCACTGATGTCGTCTTTAAACTTGTTTCCGCACGGTCAACTTGTTGATATAGCCAACCGAATTAATCCGGATAGAGCACAATCGCTCGACTTTCGTTTTCAACAAGAGAGGGCGTTACTGAATCATGCCAATGCAAAACCGTTATTTGGATGGGGTGGTTGGGGAAGAAATCGTGTGATCAACGATCTTACCGAGAGTGATGCTAGTACTACAGATGGTCGTTGGATTGGAACGCTTGGAGTGTATGGCTGGGTTGGTTATCTATCTCAGTTTTTATTAATTGTAGTGCCTTTGTGGCTGACATATAAGTTGTCCGTGAAACGGCTTAAAAAAGACAATAAGCAGGCGATACTACTCGGTTCTCATGCCATTTTAGTTTCTGTTATTCTTCTAGATCAGATGCCTAACTCTTCTTTGAATTCTTTTTACTGGTTGATTATAGGGTCACTGGCTGGAAGAGCTTATGTGATTAGTCGTGAAAATAACAATAATGTTCCAACGGCAAACTCTCAGCAGCCACTGGAAACATTTCAGGTGACAGATAATAAAAAATGAATCACATTTACTACGTTATTCCTGACTTGTTTCAAAAAGAACGTTTCTCTTTTAGAAGTGCGGTAAGACATCTAAAAAGACGTCGGTTATTTAATTACATCAGACGATGTCTTTTTCGTAAATTTAAACCTGTTGGTGGTGTCAAAGTCATATATCAACATTGTTTGATGTTAAATAAGGCGGGGTATCGTGCTTATCCTGTTTTAATGGGTAAGTATCATGGCAATTTCTTTGGTTTTGATGTTCCCACGTTGAGTTATCAAGAGGCGCTTGAGAAGATGGGGATGGATGACATTGTTGTCGCCACCGAATTTGCTCCTTATCAAGCATTCTTATTTCCTGCACAAACAAAAGTCCTTTTTTTACAAAACTTAGTTGGTCTCAGACGTTGGTTGAAAGTCGATGATAAAGAGAAAAGTTACAAGGACATTGGTTATGATGAAGTGATGACATGTAGCCAGTTCTGTTCTGATTATGTAGAAAAGGATATGGGTATTGCTGTCAATACCGTTACTAACGGAATTGACTTGACGGTTTTTTTGCCTCAAGCGGAGTCAAGAATTGAACGCCGAATCTTGGCAATGTCGCGAAAAAATCCCCATGATCTGGCTATTATCCAGAAAGCGATGAGGGAATATGGTATTGATATCAATGTAGTTGATGGTCTTACACAAGACGAACTGATAAAAGAGTATCAAGCTGCCGATATCTTTATTGCAACTGGATATCCCGAAGGGTTTTCCCTGCCTCCTATTGAAGCAATGGCTTGTGGGGCGGTTGTTGTTGGCTTTACTGGAGGAGCTGGAAGAGAATTTATGATTCACCGGGAAACGGCTCTAGTTGCGGAGGACGGAGATACCGACACTGTTATTGAGCACCTTTTAACATTAATAAATGATTCGCCATTGAAGGAACGAATAAGAACTGAAGGGCTGAAGAAAGCGAGCGAGTATGGGCTTGATGACTTACAGACTAATTTAATCGCGTTTTACAAAAAGCTCTCAGAAAATAACAACATTTAACTGGATTGCTACATGTTAAGAACTATCATAAAAAAAATAGCATTCAAAACTGGGCGTTGTAAGAAGCTGTATCTAAAACTCTGCAACCCCTCAGGTTTTGAGTATGCTGAATTTTTAAAGCGGTGGGGGACTTACCATAGCATAGGGGAACATTGCGCAATATGGCCTTATACGAATGTCACTAATCCTGAATACACCAGGCTCGGTAATAATGTCATGCTAACAGCATGTACTATTCTGGGACATGATGGCTCTA
>NZ_DIAC01000030.1:23149-23840 GCF_002414625.1 Methylophaga sp. UBA5088
AATCGAGCTTATAACAAAAAACTTGATCGCGTAGGAAAAGTCGACATTAGAGATAATGTATTCATAGGGCATGGTGCTATTGTGTTACCTGGAATAACCATTGGACCCAATGCGATTGTAGCAGCCGGTGCAGTTGTTAGCCGTGATGTTCCTGAAGGCAGTATTGTCGCGGGTGTGCCTGCAAGAGTTATCGGGGATATGGCTGATCTCGTCAATAAATTAGAAAAAGAAACAAACAGCCTACCTTGGGCTCATCTTATTCATCAAAGAGATGGAAGTTTTGATCCCGCCTTGGAACCTCAGCTAAAGCAACTAAGAAAGGCTTATTTTTTTGATGACAAATAAACACTGTGAGTTAGCCGTCATCATTGTGAATTATAAGACCCCAAGAATGGTCGTTGATGTTCTCAATTCTCTTAAACATGAAGTGGACACCCTAGATGCCTGCGTAGTTATTGTAGATAATGATTCTCAGGATGACTCAGTGGTCCAAATTAACGAGTGGATATTAGCTGAGGATAAAAAGCAGAAATTCAAGTTGGTAGACTCATCCTCTAATAGTGGCTTTTCTGGTGGTAATAATGCTGGAATTAATTCTGTGAGTGCAGATTATTATCTGTTGCTAAACAGCGATACTATTGTGAGGCCTGGGGCTTTAGAAATGCTCTTGGAAACCCTAAAAAATAACCCT
>NZ_DIAC01000030.1:23908-31365 GCF_002414625.1 Methylophaga sp. UBA5088
ACCTAAAAAATAACCCTGAGGCTGGTTTGGTGGGCGCACGATTAGAATGGCCCGATGGCAAACCTCAAGAGAGCTGTTTTCACTTTCATACGCCAGTGAGTGAGTTCCTTAAAGCTGCTAGCATCGGCTTATTTTCCCGTCTCTTAGATAGGTATATTGTAGCAAGACCAGTGGCTGACAGCGCTGAGTATTATCAGTGGGTGAGTTTTGCCTGTGTGCTAATACGAGGTCAGGTAATAAAAGATGTTGGGCTTTTGGATGACAAGTTCTTTATGTACTTTGAGGATGTAGAGTTTAGTTATCGTGCAAAAAAAGCAGGTTGGAAAGTCATTTATCAACCGAATGCTCACGTTGTTCACCTGCGTGGAGGTAGCTCTCCTCTCAAGTCTCAGGCTCAATTGAGGAAAAAATTACCACGTTATTTCTATGAGTCTCGGACACGATATTTTTATTTACTCTATGGCTATTGGGGGCTTATTCTCGCTAACATCGCTTGGTCACTTGGTGCTGCAATTTCGGGACTGAGAGAAAAGCTGTCCAAGCATTATCAAAGCAACACTGCAAAAGGGCAATGGCGCGACACATGGATAAACTTTACTAATCCTCTAAGAGCCTACATACATCCGAAAGATTATGACTAAACCAAACTTTATTATTATTGGTGCTATGAAAAGTGCCACAAGCACTTTACATGAGCAATTGGCATTACAGCCTGGCATCTTTATGTCTACTCCCAAAGAGCCAAACTTTTTTAGTGATGATGATGTTTATCAGCTAGGTTTGAATTGGTATCAAGGGTTATTTGAGAGTGCAAATCGTAATGATATTTGTGGAGAGTCCAGTACGCACTACACAAAGTTGCCAGACTATCCTCATACTCTAGATAGAATGTCTTCCTATTTGCCTGAGATAAAGCTTGTTTATGTTATCAGGCATCCTGTTGAAAGGCTTGTCTCTCATTACATTCATCAATGGAGCCAAAATGTTATTAGAGACGATATCAATACAGCTATTGATTTATTCCCTGAACTCATAAATTACAGTCTATACTCTATGCAGATAATACCCTACATAGAACAGTATGGTCGTGAGAACATTTTATTAGTTTTTTCGGAAGCATTTAGGAAAGAGCCAGAGCTAGAGCTGGCACGTGTTGCACGATTTATTGGGTACGATAAACCAGTAACATGGCATGAAACCCTCCCCGAACAAAATGTTTCTAATCAGCGTGTGAGACGGTTCAAAGGTTACAATCTTATTGTAAACAACCCGATATTGGCTTCCTTAAGAAGAAGCCTGGTGCCCAGAGGCCTACGTGACTTTGTGAAACAACAGTTGGTTATGAAAGAACGGCCGGAACTAACAACTCGAAGTCTCGAGAAGCTGGAAAAAATATTCAACGATGATTTAAGAACTTTAAGCTCGTTGAGTGGCTGTCAGATTAGCCTTGAAAACTATAAAGAACTAGCAAAAAATACTCATATAAGTCTTACATAACCAGAGGAAATGAACGTGGTCTCAGCGGATATGCCTGACTGGCAGAGAGAGGAAGTCACTACTTTTTGGCAGCCATCAAAAAAGCTAATAAAAAGTATACGTGATTATCAAAATGCCTCGACTCAGCGTTCATTAATTGCTCCATTTAGAAAGAAGGTTGCCGTACTAAGACATCGTTTTTGGTCTGTAGTAACTGGTGCGGATATTCCTTTGAATGTAAGTATGGGCGGAGGGATTTCACTGCCACACGCTAATGGTATTGTTATTCACCCGTCTTCTATAATTGGTGTGAATTGCCTTATTCATCAACAGGTGACATTGGGGGTCAAGCGATTCGAAGCAAAAGCACCAACGCTTTTAGGGCATGTTGATATCGGTGCGGGAGCGAAGATTATTGGTGATATCACCATAGGTAAACACGCATTAATAGGTGCGAATGCTGTGGTCACTAAAGATGTCCCTGACTATGCAATTGTTGCTGGGGTGCCTGCCAAATTGATCGGTACTACTCAGATTAGTGATATCAATGCATGAATAAATTTCTCAGTTTTATTACTGCCAAAGAGAAAAAGATAGCTGTTAAAAGAGAGCAGAATACTGAAGATTATTTCTATGTTCTTGATGGTTGGCGTGGTATCAGCATAATGTTAGTACTTGCAGCTCATCTGCTCCCTCTCGGGCCTTCATTTTTACAGCTCAATTTCACTTCAGGTGTGATTGGGATGAGTATTTTTTTCATACTTTCTGGTTTTTTGATAACGAATTTTCTAATACATCGTCCTAACGTTCATGATTTTTTTATCAGGCGTATTCTTAGGATTATTCCTCTAGCTTGGCTATATTTGATTATTGCCTTTCCTATATTGAATATCGATCTTTCTAAACTTGCTCCACACTTCTTTTTTTATGCTAATTACCCTCCGATGGACCTTGTGCATGGCACGAGTCACTTCTGGAGTTTGTGCGTTGAAATACAGTTCTATCTTACTATAGGTTTACTGTTTCTTCTTTTTAGAGAGAAGGCATTTATCATCCTGGTAATTGGGTGTTTTTTAATTACAGCCAACAGAATGGTTGATGGGGTTCATGTTGCCATAAACACTTATTATAGGGTGGATGAAATACTGGCAGGCGTAATCCTCTCGCTTGTATACAATGATAAAGGGCTGGGTTTTCTTCAAAAATTTCTCCGTGCAGTTAACCCTTATTTTGCATTGTTGGCATTATTCGTCGCCTCTCACCCAGAGGGTGGCTTTGTAAATTATTTTAGACCTTATATTGCTGCAGTATTGGTCGGCTCTACTTTATACAATATTAATAGCTCATTACTGACATATCTGAATGCCCGTGTTTTAGTTTATTTAGCGAGCGTTTCATATGCGCTTTATGTTATCCATCCACTTCTTGTCAACACATGGTTTGGGTCTGGAGATACGCTGGAAAAATATCTAAAACGCCCTATACTTTTTGTTGTATTGTTTGTTCTTGCTCATTTATCGACGTTCTACTACGAAAAATATTGGATTAATTTGGCAAAAAGAATGACAAAAAGAAAGCCAAGTAAACAAAGTTAATTATGATTGAAACAATGCTATTTTTGTTTAGTAGACAAAGCCACTGGGATAAGGTGAAGTAAAAATGTCACTATCGAATATTGGTGCTGTCATTATAGGGCGTAATGAGGGGGAACGTCTGATACGTTGTATTAAATCACTCCAAAAGGATATAGCTAATATAATCTATGTTGACTCTGGTTCTACTGATGGTAGTGTCCAAGCAGCAATGGATTTGAGGGTCACTACAATCGAATTGGATTTGCAGAAGCCATTCACCGCTGCCAGAGCCAGAAATGAAGGTGCAAGAGTATTAATCACAGCGCATCCAGAGATTGAGTATATACAGTTTGTGGATGGAGATTGTGAGGTAATATCGGGCTGGATTCAAAGAGCACATACATTTCTTCAATCTTCGCCCGATTATGCAATCGCTTGTGGACGAAGGCGTGAACGTTTTCCAGAATACTCCGTATATAACCAGTTATGTGATATCGAGTGGAA
Source organism: Methylophaga sp. UBA5088 (assembly GCF_002414625.1). Taxonomy (NCBI): domain Bacteria; kingdom Pseudomonadati; phylum Pseudomonadota; class Gammaproteobacteria; order Thiotrichales; family Piscirickettsiaceae; genus Methylophaga; species Methylophaga sp. UBA5088. The sequence continues at coordinate 27,463 of NZ_DIAC01000030.1, forward strand.
TACCCCTGTAGGAGATGCTAATGCATGCGGGGGAGATACATTAATACGTCTTTCTGCTTTTCAGAGTGTCAATGGGTATTCAGACTTTTTGATTGCGGGTGAAGAGCCTGAGATGTGCTTCCGTATGCGTCAACAAGGATGGAAGATTATGCGCCTTGATGCCGATATGACATTACATGATGCTGCTATGACAAAATTTACTCAATGGTGGAAACGTCATAAAAGAGCTGGCCATGCTTATGCTGAATCTTATTATCTCCATGGACAATCTCAGGAACGCTTCAGATTTAAAGAAGTTAGGAGCAATGTTTTTTGGTCTCTCATTTTGCCAACGTTACTTATACTATCGCTATTGCAGCCGTTGATGCTTTGGCTATTGCTTGTATATCCATTACAAATAATGAGACTGACAGCTCGTGACGCAAAGAAGTATTTTCCTCTTTCGATGTCATTGATAGTTGCCAGTTCAAACGTGCTATCTAAGTTTCCACAGACATTAGGTATCATGACTTTTTATAAAAACTTTTTAACAGGTAAACGACAGAAAATCATTGAATATAAGTAGCCCTTAATTCGACTGAGTTTCCGATTGCTTAAATAAACGAGAACAATTTATGAGTTACTTACTGGTTTCACCTTGTCGCAACGAATCTGACTATATGCGAATAACGCTGGATAGTGTTGTGAATCAGACTATTAAGCCTGATCTATGGGTGATTGTTGATGACGGTTCAACTGATGCTACGCCACAAGTTCTGGCTGAGTATGCTGAAAAATATCCTTTTATCAAAGTGATTACGCGTGAGAACCGAGGGCATCGTAGTGTAGGTCCCGGTGTTATTGAGGCTTTTTACTATGGCTATGACCAAGTGGACGTCAGTCAGTTTGATTTTATCTGTAAATTTGATTTGGATTTAGATTTACCCTCACGTTATTTTGAGATTTTGATTGATCGCATGAATAAGAACCCACGCATTGGTACATGCAGTGGTAAAGCCTATTTTAGAGATAAAAAATCAGGCCAGCTTATCAGTGAAAAGTGTGGTGATGAGATGTCGGTTGGTATGACAAAATTTTATCGTCGAACGTGTTTTGAAGAAATTGGTGGTTTTGTCCGCCAGGTAATGTGGGATGGCATTGATTGTCATAAATGTCGCCAGCTAGGTTGGATTGCTGTTAGCTGGGATGAGCCTGATTTACAGTTTATTCACTTGAGACCGATGGGTTCGAGTCAGAAAGGTATATTTACAGGACGTATGCGTCACGGATTTGGCCAATATTTTATGGGTACTGGGCTGATTTACATGACCGCTTCATCAGTCTTCCGTATGCTACATCCGCCATACTTTCTCGGTGGTGCAGCGATGTGGTGGGGCTATGTGAAAAGTATGCTGACACGTCAACCAAGATTTGCTGATAAAGCACTGGTTGCGTTTATTCGCCATTACCAATGGCAGTGTCTTGTTAAAGGGAAAGCTGAAGCAACCCAGCAGTTAAATGAACAACAAGCTGTTGTTTGGCAACAATCACACAGCTAGTAGGAGCAACCTTTGAAACTGGCATATCTTGCACCAGAGATACCCGCGTTATCTGCTACTTTTGTGTATAACGAGGTTCTGGCTCTAAGTGAGCTAGGGCACGAGATAATACCGTTCTCTGTTCATAAACCGATAATGCCTGCCACTGATAAACATCTTGACGCACTGCGCTCCAAGGTGAACTATCTTTATGCAACACCAAAGAAGAAAGTTTTTTTTAGCCACCTCAACTTACTGACAAAAAAACCTGTTCATTATTTAAAAGCACTTGGTGAGTGCGTGAAGGATATGTTCAAAGTGAACATATTATCCCGTGATGCATTAGCCTTGTTTTATCGGTTTTTTTATGCAGCTAAGCTAGCTCAAGAATTAAAAGAGAATTCTACTCAACATCTGCATGTGCATTTTGCTCATGTACCTACAGATATTGCTATGTATGCCAGTATGCTCTCGGGCATATCTTTCAGCGTTACAGCCCATGCCAATGATATATTTGAGCGAGGTTTATTGTTGGATAAAAAGGTCGAAAGGTCTAGTTTCTTTGCCACAATCTCTGATTTTAATCGTCACTATATTCAGCAAACTTATCAAGTTAATCCTGACAAATTAGAAATTATTCGCTGTGGCGTAGATAGTCGCGTGTTCACTCTCAAGTCTTCAATAGCACTATCAAGCCCAGTACGTATAGGTCTTGTCGGTAGACTAGTAGAGAAAAAAGGGATTGATACGCTTATTTCTGCTCTCGCTACCCTAAAGACTCAATTTTCTGATTTTACTGTCGAAATAGCTGGGTCGGGTCCACTGGAAGAAGAGTTAAAACAGCAAGTTACACAACTTGATTTGAATGACAATGTCGTATTTCTGGGGCCATTGCCTCATGATCTGGTCGTCAAATTTGTCAGAGAGTTGGATTTATTTGTCTTACCTTGTAAAAAAGATAAACAGGGCGATATGGATGGTATCCCTGTTGTATTGATGGAAGCGATGATGGTGGGAACGGCTGTCATCTCATCTAGAATTTCCGGTATCCCAGAGCTTGTAATTGATGAGGAAACAGGTAAATTAATTGAGCCAGGTAATAGTGAGCAATTAGCTGCGGCGATGCTCGAGCTGATAAAGGACGAAGCTTTACGGGGAGCGCTCATCAGTCATGCTGAGAAGAAAGTGCAGCAAGAATTTGCACAGGATATTAATGCTAAGCGTTTAGAGGCATTATTTGCTGAATCAATTGGTAACTTGTAGATGCAGAAACATGGATGGTTTTTCAGACGACGCTTTATTCTTGTTCCCACCATATGGTCGGTCATCATTTTTATTTTGTTATTGCTGACCATCGCCATATTCTTTATAAACAATGTTGCGTTTTTTTTAGCTAAACAAGCGCCTGTTGAGGCTAATATTCTGGTTGTGGAGGGCTGGCTTGAGTCTGATGCGCTCAGCCAGGCTTATATGGAATATAAATCTGGTCACTATGATTTAGTGATCACCACGGGTGGGCCTGAAGCGAGGAATTTTACTGATCAGTTTGATTCTTATGCTGAACAAGCTGCCCATCAACTGAAATTATTAGGTCTAAGTATGGACAATCTTAAGGTAATTCCAACACCTGCCTCTGCTCAAGATAGAACCTATCTCAGTGCAGTGATGGTGAGAAAGTTTATTGAAGCAACACCTTCAATAGATAAGGTGAAAGGGATTAATGTGTTTTCAGGAAATGTGCATAGCCGCAGGACTTATTTTTTGTACAAACAGGCGTTTGATGCTTTAGCTATTCCTATCGGTATTATCAGCGCATCTCCAAGAGAATTTAGATTAGCCAATTGGTGGCAGACGAGTGCTGGTGCGAAAACGGTATTAGTTGAATTCATTGGCTGGATTTATGCACATTGTTGTTTTGAATTACCTGCCAAGGGGTCTCACCAAGAAATCTGGGGATTACCTCGTGATGAGACTAACAAATGACTAATAATTCCACCTTTCCTGCTATTCATGAGCGTAATAAACAGCATGTTTTGATGGGGCTACCTTTCGACTTTGTCAGCATTGCTGAATCGGCAAAGCTGATTGAGCAAGCCATTTCATCTAAAAAACGCTGTTTTCTTTCCACACCAAATATCAACTTCACGATTGCAGCACACGGGGATGACGCTTTTTATCAATCTGTTGCTGTAAGTGATCTGTCTGTTATAGATGGTATGCCTTTAGTGTGGTTGGCCAAGATGATGGGGTTACCCGTCAAGGAACGCGTAGCTGGCTCTGACTTATTTCAATTTTTGTCTGACACACATCGAGAAAAACCGATTCGGGTGTTTTTCTTCGGTGGCGAACCAGGTGTTGCCAAACAAGCTCATGAGCAGCTCAACAG
>NZ_DIAC01000030.1:31459-38709 GCF_002414625.1 Methylophaga sp. UBA5088
ATGAGCAGCTCAACAGCTATTCTAAAGGTATGGTCAGTGTTGGATTTTATGATCCAGGCTTTGTGAGCATTGAAGAGATGAGTCAGGATCACATTATTGAGCAAATCAATGCCTCTGAAGCAGATTTTGTGCTTGTTGCCTTGGGTGCAAAAAAAGGTCAGGCTTGGATTATGAATAATATGGCTAATCTGAATGCGCCCGTCATTAGCCATCTGGGAGCCGTGATTAACTTTGTTGCAGGTTCGGTGAAACGTGCACCAGAAAAGTGGCGAAAACTTGGCTTGGAATGGTTGTGGCGGATTAAACAAGAGCCGAATTTATGGAAGCGTTATCTTAAAGATGGTTGGGGCTTGGCTTTGTTATTACTCACCAAGCAACTTCCTTATTATTTTGTTGATAAGAAATATAAAAAAAGTAACAGTCACGAGAATACCGTTAACTGGCAACCTAATAATAAGACGTTGTTACTGACTGGCTGTTTTCAGTCAACTAACCTTGAAAAACTGGACGCATTGATAAATACCACATTACTGGCAACCCGAGCTCAGTTAAAGATAGATGTGAGCGGTGTCAGTTATATTGATAGTGCATTCATGGCTCGATTGCTTACGCTTCAAGGTAAGCTCAATTGCTGTGGTTGTGAGCTTGTTATATTGAAGCCTAATTATAGAATTAAGCGATTGCTATCTTTGGCAGGAGTTTGGAATAGATTTACATCACATGAGTGATTACTCCAAGCTACTTTAAGTCAATCTGGAATGTAAGCTTTAATATCAGGGTAAGTCATAGCAATAAAGTTTTGCAACCTCTCATCCGATTTGCTTATCGACTTACCTACTGGTGTAACAAACCGAGCGATTGCACCATCAGTTCTGTTGAGCATTATAGAATCATACAAGAGAGCAAATTTCATTGGGAATTCGCTTGCTAAATCTCTACCTCTCTGAGGAAACCAGTAATAAACAAGCATTTTTTCTTGTCCTTTACTAATCAGCATTCTCGAGACAGAAAGAGTTTTTTCTTCGTTAATAGAAAAGGTTTCAATGCTTGCTTTAGATATTTCCCAGCCACCCCCAGGAATACAGGCTTTTGGTGAGTGTGGAACAAATCCACTTCTTTGTGAAGCTGTGTAGCCGTAATAAACATCTACATAGGTGTTATTTTTATGGTATGTGGCAAGAAAATAATCATCGAGCTTGAGTATTTTATCTTCGCCGTTTTGGAAAGTTCTTGTGTGCCCATCCCACCCGTTAATAGATAGTGGATAGTTAACAAATGAATTTCTATCAGGAATGATCTCATTTCGTTGATTAACGGAAATGGTAGACGTGACAGATATCAGAATTAAAACTGTAGCTACGTATATTGGTGTTTTGTTGATATATGGGTTACGTTCGGCTAATCCATAATCACGATCATTTTCAAGATAATCAAAAGACTCATTAAGTGATCGGTGTTTTTTTGTTAGAACATTAAAGAGCTTTACTTCGATCAGCAATATGGCTATGCATGAGAAGAAGATCACCCAACCTTCGAAGTAGTGCATAAACCCCTCAGCAGCTTCAATACCTGAATGGTTAACTAGCAGAGCGACCAATGCAATACGGAAACTATTCATGACAATACTGATTGGTATTGTGGATAAGAACAATGCAACTCTCGCATACATCGATGCTCTAAACATATAAGCCATCATCAAGCCTATAGTCATGAGAGGGTAGGTATAATTCAGCCCGCTACAGGCTTCGACGACTTGAAGCTTGTAAACCCCTAGGTCAATAATGTTGCCATCTCTGAATACTGGGATGTCCATTAGTCTTATCATCTCGACACCTAATGTCGATGACATCAATTGAAACTTACCTGAGAGCATCACGTCGAGCATGTAGGGGAGAGGAATTACTAGTAGAACGTGTGCAAATGGAATCAGGATGCGTCGCGTCTGGAGCCCAAGCATGGTCCACATGAGCCCAAACATCATAACGACTATGCCATAATGAGTGAGCGTAACCAATGCGCTTAACTCACCAAGAATGAGTAATACACTGGCGATAATTGTAAATATTACGCCTAGCCATGGACTTTCATTAGTATCAGTCAATTCGTGACGTTTAATCCAGATAAGGTAAGTCGCTAAAGCTAAAACAAATGGTGCATGACTGTACCTTTCCTCGCCCCACCTACTCCACAATACGGATGTAGCTTCATTGAATGCCACAAGTAAACCAACAGTGATAAAAACGAATAATATAAGTCGCCAGTGTTTAGATAAATTTTGAGTTAAGGGCATTATTGTTAACCAAGTATTATTTGTTGTTTTTGATATTTTTGTAGTGAGACAAAATGGTTTGTATTTTGTCATCCCATAAAAAATGTTTTCTAATTCTTTCGACCGCATTCATGCCTATTTTCTCCCTGAGTTCGGGACTATCTGCTAGGCGTAGTATCGTGTTTGAAAACTGTTCCACCATCCACTCTTTCGATTTTGGAGCAATGAGAAAGCCGGATTCTGGAGTAAGGTAATCAGCAGGACCACCCCAATCGGTGGCAATAACGGGCAGTCCTCTGGACATGGCCTCAAGGACTACTGCACCACCACACTCGCGGATGCTGGGCAACACAAATATATCGGCTTCGTCATAAAACTCGTTAATTTTGTTGTGTGGAACAAGGCCAGTAAAACTGACGTTTTCTATGTTTTTTTCTCTACACAATCTTTCTAAATTATTTCGTTCCTGACCATCGCCAACTATAGTTAACTCGGTATTTTTGAGTTTGCTAACAGCTTCAATAGCAATATCAATACATTTCCAGTCCACCAGTCTTCCAACATAAAGGACTTTTGTTAGCTTTCTTTTCGCATAATGTCTTGGATTGGACTGTATACCGAATGAGCCGTTTTCAACTAAAATTTCAACCGGTCCTTTAATACAAGCTGGTAAGGCTTTTTTGGTGCGTTCGTTGGCTACCAGAATTAGATTCGCTTTAACTTTTCCTGGAATTAATCTGTTGAGTGTATTGTCTGCGTATTTTGCTAACTTATATATAACTTTTTCGAGTAGCCCAGACATATCTTGAAATGATTTCGGAAATGTCATGCCGCCATTGAGTGGTCCAATAACAACTGGACAACCCACGTTATACATCGCTGAAGGTTGGGTCGCAGATACTGGCGCTGGCTCATGCACGATATCAATACCTATTGTCTTTACGAGCCTTTTTACCTCTTTTCTCTGATAAATTTGTGTAAGTGCATGAAGCAGAGCACCGAAAGTTCTTGTATAGACTCTAGCAGGTAGACATTTTCCAAGTTTGAAAATTAATTTATGTAATTTTGTGTCGGGTAAATAGTAGATATTCTTGTTATTGATTTCTAAGTTAGACTCTAAGCTTGCTCTAGCTCGTTCGTGTGTAACTAGGTAAACCTCATGATTAGTCTTTGAGAGAAATTTATAATAATTCAGAGGTAGCATTGCTTCGCCGCCAAATTTGTCAGACGCATGCTCACACACAATAAGTATTTTCATGTCTTGATTAGACTATCCCTGCTCGTAGTTAATTGTTCACGCTAGTGTATGAATACCCATTAGCTCAGAATAAAGATATGTCAAACAAATGTAAACTTAGGTTAAGTTCCACCTTGTCTTGATGGCCTTCAGCAAAGCTATGACTTTTTCTTTTCACGATGTAGACTTCGTTACCAGGAGCTCAAGTGCTTGCTAATAGCGTCAACCGAATCAACTGAGTGATTGTCAATCGGATACAATGACTATAGCATTGTGCTGATGTAGATACATAGATACTGCTGTTTTTCAGGAATGGATGAATTGAAACAATGAAAAAAATTATATTAGTACTTTTTGTGTTAAGTCTTGCCGGATGCGGAAACTCAGCAGAAACTTCTTCCGATTTTGTTCAAAGTGGAAATGAATATTTCAAAAATGGAAATTTAGAAAAAGCACGTGTCGAATACAAGAATGCAATCCAGATTGACCCTCGACAGGCCGAACCATATTACCGACTCGCATTAATTGATGAAGAAAACAAAAGCTGGAAACAAATGTTTGCCAACTTGACCACTGTTGAGCAACTTGATCCCAATCATGTTGATGCTCAGATAAAGTTGGGTCGATTGTATCTGCTGGGTGGAAAACTTGACGAGGCGACCACACGAGCTGATAAAGCCTTATCTATAAAACCGGAAAGTTTTGATGGTCGAATTCTGAAAGCGTCTATTCTGGCAAAACAACAAAAGTTTGAGGAAGCATCAACACTGCTTGCTGAAGTCTCTAAAGATTATCCAGATCATAAGGATATTCTCTCACTGGAAATTTTGATTTTAAAAGATAAAGGTGAGCTTCCTGCAGCACTGGCAAAAACAAAACAGGCAGTTGAAAAATATCCCGAAGATATGTCGCTTCGTTTGATCGAACTCAGCTTGTATAACGACATGAAAGATTATAGAGGCATGGCTGATGTCTACGAAGATATTTTGGCTCGTAAACCTAATGAACGTGAAGTGGTCATGTCTTATGCCAAATTGCTGGTATCAAAATTAGATAGTTATGATCAGGCTTTAACGCTTTTACAATCATTCCTGAAAAATCATCCAGAGGATGATGAAGCTCAGCAATTCTTATTAGGTTTAATTAACCAGAAAAACCCACAAGAAGCGTTATCAAAACTCGATGAGATGATTGAAGCTGATCCTGAGAATTATGAGTTACGCTTCGCAAAAGCCGCGTTGTTAGACAAGAACGGTGATGTTGAAGGTTCTGTCAAAGAGCTCAATGATATCATTAACGAAGATCCGCAAGGTATCAATGGCAATGAGGCTCGTGTCATGCTTGCGTCATATTACGCATCACAGCAGGATTTCAAAAAAGCGCGTGAGCTGGCTCAAGCTGTTTTAGATGTCGCGCCAGAAGAAAGTGGGGCATTGCTGGTCAGAGCAAAACTGGACTTGATGGATGAAAAATATGATCAAGCGGTGACTGACCTGAGAACAGTATTAAGAAACTCACCTGATTCAGATGAAGCCATGATCTTGCTGGCTCAAGCCTATCAAAGACAGGGTTCTGATGCGCTCGCAGAAGATAGTTTCAGACAAGCTTTGGCAGCCAATCCACATAACGCCACTGCAGCATTTACGGTGGCAGGGTTGTTAGTTAACGAAAATAATTATGACAAAGCTGAACAGGTTTTAGTCACCGCTTTAGAGCAAAATCCTACAAATACCACTTTACTCCAGCAATTGACTGAAGTCAGAATCCTGAAAAAAGACTGGCAGGCAGGTATTGAAACCATTGATCTACTTAAAGATCAGCAAGGCGATACCTTACTTTCTTATCTTCTGTCTGGACAATTATACGAAGGCCAAGGCGACTATGCGCTGGCAAAAGCTGAGTATCAAGCGGCACTTGAATTAGCGCCAAATTCAAGTCGTGCGATGCAAGGTCTGGCAACCTCGATGGAAGCGTTGGGAGAAAATGAACAGTTAGAAACTTATCTGAACAATTTCAATCAACAAAATCCTAACTCTATGAATGGATTTGCAACACTGGCTATTCATTATTTCAGGGTGGAGAAAGCGGAACAGGCAGTCGATATTCTTGAATCAAAGCTTGCCGAACAGAAAAAATGGACGCTGGGTTACTCTTTATTAATCGACTATTATTTACGTAATGACAAGTTATCCGAAGCGGCAAATATACTGAAAAAAGCCGTTGATAATGTCGATGACAACATTCGATTCTCTTTACAGCTAGCTTCCATTGAAGAGTCACGTGGCAATTATGCTGAGGCACGTGATCTATATGAAGGCATTCTTGCAAAAAATAATAATGTCGATATTGCTGCCAATAATCTGGCCAGCTTATTAACGGATCGGTTTGAGTCGCCCGAGAATTTAAACCGCGCTTTGGAAATTACTCAACGGTTTAAAACGTCAACACAACCTTATTTTCTCGACAGTTATGGTTGGGCTAATGTGAAATTAAATAAGCTGGATGAAGCTAAGCCAGTACTTGAACAGGCGGTAGCACTAGAACCCAATGTTGCTGTATTTAATTATCACCTAGGTGTGTTACATGTAAAACAAGGTAATAGTGAGCTAGCAAGACAATATCTGAACACGGCTAAACAACAAGCATCACAAAATAATGAAAGTGATTTAATAGCGGATATTGATTCAGCCATCAGCTCACTGAACAATTGATAACGGATAATAAGTTAAATCGGGAATTTCAATGATACCTGTCGTAATGTCGGGAGGAAGTGGTACGCGCTTGTGGCCACTTTCGCGTAAGCATAAACCCAAACAATTTTTAAATTTGTTTGGTGATGACTCCATGTTTCAACAAACCATCCTTAGATTAGGTGGTTTAAATAATTCACCGCCTATAGTGGTGTGTAACGAAAGCCACAGATTTATGGTGGCGGAACAATTACTCGAAATTGATATTGAGAAACCCAGCATTCTGTTGGAACCCGTAGGTAGAAATACGGCACCGGCAATTGTCAGTGCCGCTTTTCAGGCATTGTCACGTGAAGAAGACCCCGTACTTTTAGTGTTGGCAGCTGATCATGTGATTGCCGATATTGACGCTTTTCATCAAGCAATAAAGCTCGCTGAACAACAAGCTATGGTCGGAAATTTAGTCACATTTGGTATCGTTCCCACTTGCGCTCATACGGGCTATGGCTATATTCAAGCTGAGGAAAAAGCCACGATTTCTGCTGTTCAGCAGTTTGTCGAAAAACCTGACTCTGCTACGGCTGAAGCGTATCTGTCCTCAGGTGATTACTACTGGAACAGCGGTATGTTTATGTTTAAAGCATCTGTATTAATTGAGGAAATGAGCAAGTTTCATCCCGATATCATTGAACAGTGTCGTCTAGCTGTTGCCAACAGTGAACAGGATTTAGATTTTGTACGCTTGAGTAAAGAGGCTTTTGAGGCCTGTCCATCTGATTCCATCGACTACGCTTTGATGGAAAAAACACAAAAAGCGGTGGTTGTTCCTCTTGATGCTGGCTGGAATGATGTTGGATCCTGGTCGTCCTTGTGGGAGTGTTCACAACAGGATGAAAATAATAATGTTCTCAAGGGTGATGTTGAAATACAGAATGTAAAGAACGCTTACATACACAGCGAGCACCGACTTGTCTCGGCAATAGGTGTTGAAAATCTGGTCATTGTGGAAACAGCTGATGCGGTCATGGTTGCCAGCAAAGACCAAGCACAAGAC
>NZ_DIAC01000030.1:38822-39221 GCF_002414625.1 Methylophaga sp. UBA5088
AAAGACATTGTCGCCAAGCTTAAAAAACAATCACGTTCTGAAGCCGAAAATCATCGGCTTTGTTATCGACCATGGGGTTATTATGATTCCATCGATCTTGGCGAACGTTTTCAGGTCAAACGTATCCGAGTAAAACCAGGGGCATCTCTTTCATTGCAAATGCATCATCATCGAGCTGAGCATTGGGTAGTAGTTCAAGGTACAGCAGAGGTGACCAGAGAAGATGAAGTCTTTTTACTGTCAGAAAATGAATCTACCTTTATTCCTGTTGGGCAAAAACATCGATTGCATAATCCTGGCAGAGTACCTCTAGAAATTATCGAAATTCAATCCGGTGGCTATCTTGGTGAAGACGATATTGTTCGCTTCCAGGATAATTACCATCGACACTAAGCTATC
>NZ_DIAC01000030.1:39391-39697 GCF_002414625.1 Methylophaga sp. UBA5088
AAATGAACATTCATATTGAACAGTTGATGTCAGATTCTGGCGTCAAATTCGGTACAAGTGGTACCCGTGGTCTTGTCAAAGACATGACAGATTTTGTGTGTTTTGCCTATACCTCAGCATTTTTGCAGCATTTGATTCACGAGAAGCAGATACAGAAAGGGGATCAAGTTGGTATCGGTGGTGACTTGAGGTCCAGCAGTCCACGAATTATGAAGGCAGTGGCCAAAGCTTGCCAGCATTATGGTCTTCATCCAATTAATCTGGGTTTTATTCCTTCCCCAGCAGTCGCCTTGTACGGAATTCAAC
>NZ_DIAC01000030.1:39745-45024 GCF_002414625.1 Methylophaga sp. UBA5088
CTGCTAAACAACAACTTGAAGCCGTCGGTACGCGTTCTGAGTCGCCTTGTACGGAATTCAACATCATATGGCGACCATTATGGTTACCGGAAGCCACATTCCTGATGATCGAAATGGAATGAAGTTTAATTTGCCAATAGGTGAAATACTTCAGGCTGATGAGCAAGCCATCAAACAACAATGGGTTGATATTCCGGATGAGCTGTTTGATGACCATGGTGCATTTATCAAACAAGATGCTGTGTTAACTGAGCCATCTTTCTCTGCTCAAAAACACTACATAGAGCGCTTTACTCAGTTTTTACCTGATAATTGTTTGGCAGGCATGACGGTGGGTGTATATCAGCATTCTGCTGTGGGTCGAGATGTGCTGCAACAAATCTTGTCTGCACTTGGGGCTAACACAATTAGTCTAGGCAGGAGTGAGCAGTTTGTATCAGTAGATACTGAAGCCATTCGGCCTGAAGATGTCGAACTTGCTCAACAGTGGGCAAGCGAACAGGCTTTGGATGCGATTGTGTCAACAGACGGGGATAGTGATCGACCTTTGATCAGTGATGAACATGGACGCTGGCTCAGAGGTGATATTGTCGGCTTATTAACCGCGCTCTACCTGAGGGCGGATATCGTGGTTACGCCTGTCAGTAGTAACTCTTGCGTGAACGCCGACTTTTTTGAACAGGTGTTGCGAACACGAATCGGCTCACCCTATGTGATAGCAGCCATGCAAACAGCGGCTACAAACTCGCCTGAAAAAGGTGTGGTGGGATATGAAGCGAATGGTGGATTTCTGCAGCAATCAGCCATTGAGCTATCAGGAAAAACTCTAAGTCCACTACCAACACGTGATGCCATCATTGTGATTTTAAGTGTCTTATTACTGGCAAAACAAAGGCAACAGACAGTCTCTGAACTGAATGCATCGATGCCTGCGATTTATACCAGCAGCGATCGCCTGAAAAACTTCGCATTGGAAAAAAGCCGTTTATTGATGGATACGTTAATCGTGGATAAGCAGATTAATAGCATGCAGGTACAACAGTTGTTTCCTTTTATGGGCGAGATCAAAGCAGTGGATACCACTGATGGTGTCAGACTATCTTTTGCAGATGATGAAATCATTCATGTCAGGCCTTCAGGTAATGCACCTGAATTACGTTGTTACACTGAAGCTAGTCGTGAAGAACGAGCCATAGAGCTGAATCAGCTTGCTCTGAAAGCGATGAGTGACTGGTCTGAGTCTGTTTAACAAAAGTCTGTCTATCTAGAAGTTGACGGTTCCTGGGTCAGAGAGGTCTCTCCAATGCCCGGTTAATGGTCTCAATTAATAATTCAAAGTTGACTGGCTTAGTCAGATAATAATCGAAACCCGCCTTCAACCCTTTATCAATATCATGAGGCATGGCATTCGCGCTCAGTGCAATCGTTTTGATGTCACGGGTGATCGCCGAACGTTTGAGGGCTTCTAATGCCTCAAAACCGTTCATCCCCGGTAAGTTAATATCCATCAGAATGACTGCTGGTTCATATTGTCTGGCTAATTCCAAGCCTGTTTCAGCATCGCTAGCAGCGATAAGGTCAAACTGAATATATTGTCTAAAGACTCTTTTAATCAAATTGAGATTAGTTGGGTTATCTTCAATACATAAGATTTTGACGTGCTCCTTGGAGTCATCCTCCATTTGTTCTGGTTCGTGATGTTCAGATGATAATAGAGAGCCGTTTGTCACCTTGGAACGTTGCAGTTCAATCCAAAATGTGGCGCCTTTGTCTTGCTCACTTTCAAAGCCAAAGCGTCCGTTCATAAGTTTAATCAGCTCTCGGCTGATGACTAAACCGATACCTGTGCCCTGTATACCTGAGTTATCTTTATCAAGACGATCGAAAGGTTCAAACAGGCGACGTTGTAATTTTTCATCAATGCCGTAGCCGGTATCCTGGATAGCAATACGAAGAGAGGATTTATAAGTACTGCTTATAATAATCTTAATTTTGCCATTCGGTTTGTTGTATTTGGCCGCGTTAGATAAAAGATTGAGTAACACCTGTTTGAGTTTAATGTGATCGGCTTTCACAAATAAAGATGAAATATTGGCTGGATATGACTCTTCAATATGCAGATTTAAAGACTGAATTTGAGTTTGAATAAAGGGAATAAGGTCATCAATAAGCGGTTTTAATTGCACATCTTCCACTGAGACTGACATATGGCCGCTTTCAATACGTGATAAGTCCAGTATGTCATTAATCAGTGAGAGTAGATGATTTCCTGAATTCTCGATCATGCTGACCGATTCACGTTGATCTTCATTTAGATTATCTAGCTGTAAGAGCTGCGAGAAACCAATGATGGCATTGAGTGGTGTGCGAAGTTCATGACTCATTTTTGCTAGAAATTCACTTTTTGCTTCATTAGCGTGCTTGGCCTGTTGCATGGCCTTGATTAACTCTTGCTGATATTGGTGACGTTCTGAAATATCCCGAATTACACCAATATAGAATTTCCGATGGCCAAATTGCATCGGACTGATGTTAAGTTCAATGGGAAATTCGGTGCCGTCTTTTCTGGTGGCAGATAAAGAACGCGTTCTGTGTATGATTTTAGGCTCATGAATGTTGGCATGCTTAAGATAACTATCATGTTTATGTCGTTCATTTTTATCTATCAGAATAGAAACTGGTTGACCGATAAGTTCCGCTTCCTGATAACCAAATAACAGACAGACAGCGGGGTTCACCATGGTGATTTTTCCAACATCATCAATAGTGACAAAGCCATCATCAGTCTGTTTTATGATGGCATCACGTTGTTGTAGTGAGGCAATGCGTTGTTGCGTCGAGCGGCGGTAGAAATAGGTACCAAATGCCGTCATGAAAATCACAAATACGATGCTGATAACCACACTGAATAATAAGGAACGATAGAGTTTATAAACTTCGGCGACTTCTGTTTCCGTCACGATTCCCATATTCAGATGGTCATCCCAGCGCCAGCTACCGATGACTTTGATACCGCGATAATCACGATATCCTTTCAGACTTACACCCGTCTGGTGTTGGGTCAATGATTTCGCCATCAGTGTGAGTGGAGCATTGGCAGCAACTTGTTTTTTCTCAGAGCTTAAGAGATTGACGCCGGGATCTCGCACTTCCAGTGCCAATTCGCTTAATGGATGAGCGGCATCAATTAATCCAGCTTGGATAAGCTGCTTAGTAAACTTACTTTGAGTGAGCATTCGCCCATGTTCATCTATTGCGTAGGCTTGGCCTGTTTGCCCCACTTGGTTTTCATGAAAAGCAGGGTTGAAAATCTTGTCGGGATCGATTTCGAAAGCAAAAAAAGCAACTGTTTTTCCAGCCCAATCATGAACGGGAGCAATAAAAAGCATAGTTGGCGTGGGGTAATTCTGCCCAAGTGTTTCCTGCCATGAGCTTGAAGGCATAAAAGGGGGGGACGTGTAGACTGTGTTTGTCGGTAAATCCGTACGGATGTTGAGAGGAAGTCGGACTTGATGTCCTTCGTTTGCAAAGCCACTCACTCCCGATAAAATCATGTCGCCATGCGTTGTGAACAGCTTGTAGTCAAGGTAACCTTCATTACTCAATATCGCTTTGATGTTGCCATCAACAAGTCGATATAAATCTTGTTGCATCACTTTGTTATCCTGCTTATTCGCTAATAAAGCAATCTGCTGAATAACGGTGTTTTCTGCCCAGTAGAGGCTGTTACGTTGATGATTGGTGTAGGACTGTTTAACGCGATTGATGGATGTGGTCAGTGCGGTATTGAGGCGTGTAGTCACGTCTTCCTGAATCAAGGAAAACAGATGAGACGCAGCCACAGTGGCTGTTATCACTGCGACTAATAAAATAACGATGGCAACCACAACAGGTTTACTTAACCACTTACTCTTACTCACCTGAAATGATGCACCTTTCTATTTTTTTATTATGAAAGTGTCAATGCCATTTTGTTGGCATAATCAACCAAATTTAAAGCAGCGGCTATTCGAGCACAAACATTCCTATCCTGTCCAGTATTAAAGCCGTTCTCAAAATCATGATTTAACGCATATTGTGACTTCTCATTGACGTTTTTAGTGTGTAGTATCGAGGATGATGATTACATCAAATATTTAAGAATGTAGTCAGGGGCATGAGCAGAGACGCGAGTCCCTCATGCTGAATTGTCGAGACATCCGAAGGAAGCACAGCATGCTGGAGAATTATCTCCCGATTTTGTTGTTTATCATCATCGGCATCGGTTTTGGTGTTCTGCCATTGCTGGCCGGCTTTGTATTGGGGCCTCGGCATCCTGACAGTGAAAAACGATCAGCCTATGAATGTGGATTCGAGCCTTTTGAAGATGCCCACATGAAGTTTGATGTTCGTTATTATCTTGTTGCTATTCTTTTCATCATTTTCGATTTAGAAATTGCATTCCTTTTTCCATGGGCCATTGTTTTAGATGAGATCGGTGTGTTTGGTCTCTTGGCCATGTTCCTATTTTTAGGCATTTTGGTAGTTGGGTTTGTATATGAATGGAAAAAAGGAGCGCTGGAGTGGGAATAGAAGGTGTTCTCGAAAAAGGCGTTGTCACCACATCGGCTGACAAACTCATTAACTGGGCAAGAACCGGATCTTTATGGCCAATGACATTTGGTCTGGCCTGTTGTGCAGTAGAAATGATGCATGCCGGGGCGGCACGTTACGATTTGGATAGATTTGGCATTGTATTCAGAGGCAGTCCGCGACAATCGGATGTGATGATTGTGGCTGGCACGCTGGTCAACAAAATGGCACCTGCCTTGCGTAAAGTCTATGACCAGATGTCTGAACCACGCTGGGTTATTTCAATGGGCTCCTGTGCCAACGGCGGTGGTTATTATCATTATTCTTATTCCGTTGTTCGTGGCTGCGATCGGATTGTCCCCGTCGATATCTATGTGCCAGGCTGTCCACCAACGGCTGAAGCTTTACTGTATGGCATATTACAGCTGCAGAAAAAAATTCATCGTACTAACACCATAGCCAGACAAACCTCATAGCGACCTGTTTTTATGATGCAAACCTTAAAAGCCAAACTAGAACAGAATTTTTCAGATGCGTTACTCGATTGTGAGCTGGTTCGAGATGAAATTACTTTGCATGTGGGGGCTGAACACATTATTGAGGTTTGTACGACCTTACGAGATGACTATCAATTTGAACAGTTGATGGACTTGGCCGGTGTAGATTACTCAGAGTATGGCGGGAGTAGTTGGGAAACTAAACAATCG
>NZ_DIAC01000137.1:0-3421 GCF_002414625.1 Methylophaga sp. UBA5088
GAGGCCTGGATAAAAGCCTATCAGTTATTGGCTACCGTATTAATTGATCGCGAAAAAGCGCTTTATCAACACAGCAGAGAAGAGCAGGGTGGATGGACCGGACCTAGAGCGTTTCGGGTGAAAGATAAAATTAAAGAGTCTGAGTTAGTGACCAGCTTTATTTTTGAACCAGTGGATGGACAGCCGATAAGACAGTATCAGCCGGGCCAGTATATTGCTGTCAGAGTGAAACCTGAGAATGCCGAACATATTGAGATTCGCCAATATTCACTTTCAGATAAATATCACCCTGATCATTACCGCATTAGTGTGAAGCGTGAAAGTTCTCCAATCAAAGGCATGGTGTCTAATCATCTGCATGATGCGGTGGAAGTGGGCGATACAGTCGAATTAATGCCACCGGCGGGGGCTTTCTTTTTGACCCAGCCTAGCCGACCAGTGATGCTAATTTCTGGCGGTGTTGGCTTAACACCAATGATGTCTATGCTGGAAACCTTAGTCAGTGATGAAGCTTACCAGCAGGATATCTTCTTTTTACATACCTGCAAAAATGCTCAGCAACATTCATTTAAACAGCGTTTAACGGCGTTGAAACAGACTCACACGAATCTGCATGATTTTTATTGGTATAGCGAAGAAACGAATGCCTCAGAAGATATTCATACGGGTTTAATGGATATCAACCTGCTCAGAGATAAAGTCGATTTTAATAATGTCGAGGTGTATCTGTGTGGGCCACTGGAGTTTATGCGCTTTGTGCGTCTGCAATTGCATGTCAATGGTGTGCCATCAGAACGCATCCATTTTGAAACATTCGGCCCGCATGACGACATTATTTAACCCCAAGCAACAGTTGAGCCCGAAAGGGCTCGCTGTTTTATCTTCTGGTAGCTGCTTATGTCTATAAAATCCTGCCGTGCATTTTTTTCACTGCCTGTGTTTGATCTGGCTTTCAGGCCATTGTTTTTACTGGCCAGTCTATTTGGCATCATCGCTTTGCTGTATTGGGGCGGTGTCTGGAATGGATGGATAAATCCGAGTCATGCCTTACCCGCCGCACTCTGGCACGGTCATGAAATGATGTTTGGTTTTGTCGGTGCGGTGTTGGTTGGCTTTTTATTAACGGCCGTACAAACCTGGACAGGTTTACGCTCCATTCATGGTCTGCAATGTGCATTATTAGTAGGGTGTTGGCTTGTTGGGCGTATTGCGATGTGGCCAGGAGTCGGCTTGCCATCATGGTTAGTGATATTGCTGGATAGCAGTTTCTTTATATATGCCGGACTATTCCTGGCTAAATTGATTTATCAAAAGAAACAAAAGCGTAATTACTTTGCAGTGGTGGTGTTGCTGCTACTGATTTTTACCAATATTAACTTTCATCTATCCAGTCAGGCGCAGCAGTTTGAAACTGCAAGCAACAGTTTATATTCAGCTGTATTTCTGATTACGCTGATGATGGCAGTCATCGGTGGCCGTATCATTCCGATGTTTACGGCTAATGCCACGCAGATTCCAGCCAGACCTCGTTGGACATGGTTGGACAGGGCAGCGTTGTTTTCTGTCTGGTTGATTGTGGCGGTGTTTTTCCTGCAAATACAGGCATGGATATCAGATTATTTAATAGCTGTCATGCTGGTTATAGCGGCATGTCTCACAGCCATAAGATGTGCCTGTTGGCGGTTTTTCACTACCTTATCTCATCCCTTACTATGGTCATTACACCTGAGTTACTGGTGTATTCCTCTTGGTTTTAGTCTGCTCGCCTATCACTATGTAGGGGGTGATGTGAGCATGAATGATGCCTTGCATGCCTTAACCGTCGGCGGCATGGGCGGGCTTATTTTAAGCATGATCTCACGTGTCTCACTCGGTCATACCGGCAGACCGATTATTGCGTCTTCAAAGATTAAAGTCGCTTTTATCTGCGTGTTGATAGCCGGCTTAGTCAGAACGCTGCTGTTTAGCGTATTTTCAGCTAGTCTTTTCATTCTATGGCTCAGTATTCTGCTCTGGGTGTTGGCGTACAGTATTTTTCTGTATCAATACACCCCGATTTTATTCGCTGAAAAAAAAGGTTGAGCTTGATAAAACCTTTCGCTATATGAGGATGATTTAAATAGGTATAATTTATGCTTATTTTGTATCCCGTGATTTAAATTATGACGCATGCTTTAAAACAACTCATGCTATGGCTGGGGATTGAGAAAAACAGAACCAGCCATAGCGAAAAAGTGATCTCAGCATTCGGGGCAATGGTCGGTATTCTCGTGACCATCCTGATGACAAAATGGCTGTCACAGCATATTGCAATCAGTGCGGGTTCAGAGTTATTGATTATTGCCTCTTTCGGTGCCACCGCCGTACTGGTGTTTGCTGTTCCTCATGGCGCCTTATCACAACCATGGCAAGTGATCGGAGGTCATTTGATTTCTGCTGCTGTGGGTGTGACCTGTCAATATCTTCTCGGTACAACGCCACTGGCAGCTGCTATTGCCGTGGGTTTGGCGGTGGGGCTGATGTATTACACGCGCTGCATCCATCCACCAGGTGGCGCCACTGCATTAAATGCCGTTATGGGTGTGGCTGGTATTACACAACTGGGCTACAGCTATCTGCTTTTCCCCGTGTTGATTAATGTCATCGCTATCCTGCTGGTGGCAATTGTGTTTAATGCCTTATTTCACTGGCGACGCTACCCAGTGCATTTATCCAGACTGGTTACGGAACCAGTTCAATTAGAGGTGCCTTCCGAAGACGTCTCTCTGACCACCGAAGATTTTAATGCTGCTATCCGTGAGCTGGATTCCTTCGTGGATTTAACCGAAGAAGGCTTGAGTGAACTCCTGGAAAAAGCCAAACAAAATGCCTTACTGCATATCGAGCATCCAGAAAAAATCAGCACAGGCAAGTTCTACAGCAATGGCAAAATTGGTCACACATGGGCCGTTCGCCGAGTCATAGACGAGGGCAAAGAAGGTAGTAAAAATGATGTGGTTATCTACAAAAATGTAGCCGGTAATGACCTATACAACACCGGCATGCTGGAACGCGAAGCCTTCCGTCAATGGGCCAAATTTGAAGTCTACGAACAAAATGGTCGCTGGTTGAGATTGAGCTAGCGAACATCACGATATTTATCGTCCAATGCTTTTGAATGTTGCTTGGCCGTTAAAACTATGGAATATTGACCTAATATCAATAGATTGCATTGCGGCTACTAGAATAGTTTGTAAAGGATTTAAAGGGACGTAGAAATGGATTGTTCAATATGAATATCGCTTATTCTCCGAAATACTCTGACTTCCAAGAGAATCAAGGTATGGCTCTATTTTCCCAGCCCACTTCATCTTTTTGGCTATATTTGCCAAAAAAAATAATCGCGTTTTTATTAATAATGGGTAAGCGGATTAAATGGTTG
>NZ_DIAC01000110.1:0-1063 GCF_002414625.1 Methylophaga sp. UBA5088
ATTTCGATGGTAAAAGTGGTGACTACCTTGGCGGTAAGATACCTGGGCAAGGTACGGCAGGTGATATTTTCATTCAAGCCCAGTTCCCTCTACATTCTGGTCGTATTTTGGGTTTGCCTGGTCGAATTATGGTCTCAATTATGGGATTGATGATAGCTATTTTTAGTGTCACAGGCATCATTATCTGGGCCAAAAAACGTCGAGCCAGAGTATCAACGAGAACCAATCAAGCATTAAATATGTCTTCTTCTCTTCGCTAGCATAGATGATGCTATGCTAGCTTTATTTGAATAAATGAAGGATAGCTTATGCGCATTGATTGGCATCAGGTTTACGCCGCCATCTGGCGAAGTAAAAGTCAAAAACTAAAACCTGTTGTTCGCCTCGATCCTGTTCGTCTGGATGAGCTTCAAGGCATAGACAGACAAAAGCAAGCGATTATCGATAACACGCAACATTTTCTTGAAGGCAAAACCAGTAATCACGCATTGTTGTGGGGAGCCAGAGGCACGGGCAAGTCCTCTGTCATTAAAGCCTTACTGAACGAAATGGCTCCAAAGGGCCTACGAATTATACAAATTGATAAAGATGATCTGGGCTTCTTACCTGAAATTCTGGATGATCTGGAACAAGAAAGTGAGCAATTTCGCTTTATCATTTTCTGTGATGATTTATCTTTCGAAGCCGGCGAATCCAGTTATAAGCCACTCAAAACATTATTGGAAGGTGGCCTTGAGTTACCCCCAGAGCATGTGCGTTTGTATGCGACTTCAAATCGCCGTCATTTATTACCAGAGAAACAGTCTGAAAATCAGCTGAGCGGGGTAGTGGATGGTGAAGTGCATTATGCCGATAGTTTAGAGGATAAACTGGCTTTATCGGACCGCTTCGGACTCACCTTATCTTTTTATCCTGCTAACTGGGAAAATTATTTCGCTATAGTTGAAACTCTATTTGCCGATATCAATACTGATAAGAGCCAATTACACGAAGCGGCACGCTTATATGCCATGGGGCGAGGAAGTCATAGTGGCAGAACGGCTAAGCAGTTTTATCAGTACTA
>NZ_DIAC01000110.1:1236-2559 GCF_002414625.1 Methylophaga sp. UBA5088
GTGTGGCTTGAATTGCACAAAGGATGATCCGAAATGAGTCGAGACAATTCTTTTTTCGAGTTTGATACAGAGACTGATTACTCCTCGACATCACCCAAGTCACGCTGGTTAATTCTGACGGTTGAAGATAATGATATTTTTCAGCAGTCTCTGGTGAGTGCTTTGTCGAGAATGATTATTCAAGGCAAAACACTGGAAATCCTCACCGCCTCCTCTGCGGAACAAGCTAAAGTCGTGCTTGAACAACGTCCCGATATTAACCTTGTCCTACTTGATGTTGTCATGGAAACTGACGATGCCGGTTTACGCCTGATTGATCATATTCGGTTTACCTTACAGAACCCCATCACTCGTATTATTTTATTAACAGGGCAGCCTGGTATGGCGCCCAACCGCTCAGTGATGGAGCAATATGATATTGATGACTACTGGTGTAAAACTGAACTGGGAGAAGAGCATTTATTTAATGTCATGAGTGGCAACCTCAAGACCTGGCAACGTATGAGTGAGCTAAAAAATGCACATCAGGGCCTGGAGAGAGTTGTGACTGCGTCACAAAAGATTTCATGTCAACATGATTTATCACCTTTCTCTCAAGCCGTGCTGGAACAGATTGATCAAATTATTGGTATTAGTGATGGTGGCATTATGAGTCTAAAGATGTCTGATCCACTTGACCTTAACAACGATTCTGCTGTTTTAGCGGCTACCGGCCAATATCAACCTTACATTGGCCAGCCCGTCATTTCCATTGAAAATGATTTGTTATTAAAACGAATACAACAACTGTTAGAGCAAAAGCAGCATATATTTGATGGTCATTCTTCTTTATTGTATTTTTCTTTCCAAGAGCCAAACCCTGTCTATTACGTTATTGTTGTGAAATCAACAGATGTGTTGACTGAGTCTAATATCCATCTTCTGAAAGTGTTTGCTGAAAACATTGCGAATGGCTTTTCAAATATTGCACTCACTGATTATCTTAATGAGTTAGCATTCAAACATTGGCAGACAGGTATCTATAACCGTAATTGGTTCTGCAAGCAGCTTGAGAATGAAGCTTATTGGAATGATAACGCTCAAATCGTGTTGATCTCGATCGATAGGTTGAGTGATATCACGGTGACATTCGGAGAAAAGTTTGTCATTCAGTTGCTTGAGACTGTCTATGCTGAGTTGTCAGACATAATTGGCATACAAGCCATAGCCATTATCAGTCGGGATGCTTTTGCCATTTTATTGGAAAAATCACAGCTATTGACGGCAGAAAAATTCGAACAAATTTTAGGCAAAAAAAATCGGCTATTTGCAAAACAGGGTTGG
>NZ_DIAC01000100.1:0-3686 GCF_002414625.1 Methylophaga sp. UBA5088
GAAATAGCGAGTGCCACTATAAACACCAGAAAGAACGCTACCGCCAACATATAAAACCAGCCGAAGTTTACAGTCAGGTAACTCAGGGTCTGATCAAAGGCCCGTCCTGCCAGTTCGGGGTTGCTGATCGTGCCGATAACCAACAGCAACGTAACAATAACGGCGGGAAGAAACACCGGAATTAGAACCGTGGACTTGACTGATTTCTTAGAATTAGAGTTGGCCATATTTTTTCCCTGTTAACGCAAATAATCACGATAGTTATCAGTTTGGCTCCTTCATTTAGCCATTCAGCAACTCATCGCCTGTGTTGAATAAACATTACACCAGAACAAGTTTGAGTTGAATCAGTAAATATTGCTTCGATGGTGTGCTTGATTATTTTTTAATGAAAGTGGTTCATTTACCAAGTAAAAACTACTCTATAATTACTGTACGCCAGCAATTAAAAACTGTGAGAGTATCCATGAACGATCCGATAACTCGGGAAGATGATGACGATCAACTGCTGATACTGCATTCCGTTTTCAATAGGGCGGTTGTCAAACATCATGCTGGGCGTTTGAAGTTGTTTTTACATCTGCAATTTCCGAGTTTGATTCAATCAGACAACATAGATGAGCTGGTTCAGGGACTGAATATATTGCCTGCGCTTGAGGGGGCAGCACCAGATAATGTCAGAAAGCATCCATTGTTTAGTCATGCCCAGTCTCGTCAAGCTTCAGTGTTGACATTGGCAATTCAGGCACTGTCGGCAGCCATGGAGAATAACTTAGACACTACACACTTTTGCTGTCTGGCAGATGCCATGCATGACTTTGATACTTCAATGGAACGCTTTGATGCCGGTTTAACCGCGTCATTGACGGATGTTGATGAGCTCACTGGGCTATTAAATCGCTCAGCAATGGAAAGAGATCTTCTACGTGAGATTGCACAGTCAAAAAGAAAGGGAACGCCCCTCAGTCTGGCGATGGTTGACGCAGACCACTTTAAAGAAGTGAATGATCTCTACGGTCATGGCTTTGGTGACTATGTACTGGAAGTCTTAGCCGATCGTTTTGAAGCCAGTCTCAGGCCACGAGACGGGGTATATCGTTATGGTGGTGAAGAGTTTGTCGTTATGTTGCCTGAAACTAACCTGGATCAGGCGGTTACCGCACTTGAAAGATTGAGGATACAGGTACATCGTCAACCCATTAGCAAGGATGGCATCAGCATCACACAAACAGTTTCTGTGGGCGTGAGCGAAGTGTTTGAAGGTGAGAACATCAATGAAGCATTAAAGCGAGCTGATAATGCTCTTTATCAAGCAAAAGATGCTGGAAGGAATATAACGGTAAGTGCATAGCTTACAAACAAAGCATATGGCTTCATGATGATTTTAAACACTCTACTTTTCTGTAAGAAACAACAACGTCGATTCACAGTGTGCATTGTTGTTATGGTGCTGGCACTGATGACGATTGCGCTCTTGTTTGAGCGAACAGGCATACAAACTCAAGTCTTAATGGACTTGATGTTGATACCCATGCTTGGCATGAGTTTGATAGCGGGGGCGTTAGGGGCAGTATTTGCCATAGCGCTTTTGTCAATCACACTCATCATTGTAAGTCCCGATTATGGAAACATACTCCAGAATGAATGGCTAAAGTCAGGTGTTTATCTCATAGCTGTTATTCTCACAGCGTATTACAGCCACTTTCAGAAAAAACAACAAAAAACGCTCAGGGAAGCACTAAACAAAGATCCGGGCACAGGACTCCCTGGCCGAGTCGCACTGTGGAAAGCGCTAGATGATCATCTCAATAATTTAAACAACTCGAAACAAAAAAACAGTCTCGCCGTAATAACGATAGAAAACTTGCAGGATATTGCCGCAACATTCAGTCATGACGCCGCGGATGAACTGATAAAGCAGTTGTGGGGGCGTCTGGCTGAAAGTTTCCCCAGTGGTGCTGATGTCTTTCATTATCATCGAGAGCGGTTAGCGGTGTTGTTTCAAGAGTCACAGAACAACTTTGATTCATTGAACCAATCTCTTAAGACGCATTTTGAGGACTCGATTCTTTACCAGGGTATTCCAATACACTTTGTCGTGCATATCGGATACGTCAATCTGCATGAGCAAAATAGCAGGGTTGTGATTACGCAAGCAGAGGCTGCCATCGAGTTTTCCCGCCAAAACGACGTACAGTCAGCGGTCTACACAGAAAAAATGGCGCGTGATTTACGTCAATCACTGGCGCTGCTCGGAAGTATGCGCACAGCAATGTCCAGTGGCGAGTTGATGTTGTATTACCAGCCCAAGGTTTGTCTTGAGACGCTTGATATTGTGGGCTTTGAGGCACTGGCAAGATGGAAAGACAGCAAAATGGGGACTTTTGCTCCTGATATGTTTATTCCATTGATAGAAAGAACAGAGCTTATTCACGCATTCACGCCTTGGGCAGTTGATACAGCTCTGTCCACGGTAAAAAAATGGACTACAGCTAACCGCTCATGTCCTGTGGCTGTCAATATTTCAAGCCATAATTTGACGAACCCGACCTTTCCAGCTGAAATAAGATCGCTGCTTGATAAACACGACTTGCCATCAAGTGCGCTAGAGCTAGAAGTCACCGAGACGGTGATAATGAAAAATCCACTCAATGCGGTAAAGGTGTTGAAAGAGCTTGCTGATATTCCGGTTGCCATTTCGATTGATGATTTTGGAACCGGTTATTCTTCTCTGGCTTACCTTCATAGGTTGCCGGCTACTGTGATTAAGATTGACCGACACTTCACCAGTATGATTGAGCGTGATCGGGGGATCAGGAAAATTGTGGCTGCGGCTGTTCAATTAGCCCATGATCTAGGGATGAAAGTAGTTGTAGAAGGTATTGAGTCACAGGCACAGTTGAGTATTTTACGAGACTTGGGCTGTGACATTGGTCAAGGCTACTATTTTTCTTTTGCGCTGCCTGCTAATCTTGCCGAGACGTGGCAATTTCATGATTGAAAAAAGCTATTCAGAAAGTCTGTGTTATGGCCGATTAATTTTCAAACTTGCCTATAATCACAACTAAGTTATCAAGGAATATTTAATGTCGAATGAAGGCTATCACGAACCTGTTCAAGAGCTCAGTGATGAAACACGAGATTTGCATCGAGCGATTGTCTCTCTAATGGAAGAATTAGAGGCGGTTGACTGGTATAACCAGCGCATTGATGCATGCAAAGATGATGACTTGAAATCCATTCTCAAGCATAATGCGAATGAAGAAAAAGAGCATGCGGCGATGGTGTTAGAGTGGATACGAAGACGTGATCCTGTATTCGACAAAGAACTTCGCGAGTGGCTTTTTACTGATAAACCTTTGAAACATTAGTTATTCATCAACGCTTGTAATTTTCACCTCTGCACATTGACTGGAGAGTGCGAGACTCAGAAGTCATTAATTGAGTCTTTGATTTTCTCTATCAATACTTAATTGAACGCTCTGTGCGTCTGAGTAATTTTTACTCTCAACACACGAATAACTGCTTTGACAGAATTCAGTAATCAAGTCTACAAAGGTTTGGTACTAGCGAAGTTTCGATTGAATTATCGGAAAGACCGCATATTTAAATTGCGAATGCATGGTTTAGCAAATAATGCTTCATTTTTCGTGGTAGTGGTCGCTATATTAGTATTCAATAATCTT
>NZ_DIAC01000100.1:3831-5598 GCF_002414625.1 Methylophaga sp. UBA5088
CATCGAAATTTCTAAGCTGTGAAAAAAGTTAACCACACTACCAAAAAAAGCGCGCTCAAAATTGCCTTTATCTACGCCAGTATATCCATTATATGGATTTTATTGTCCGACAGAATCTTGCACAGTTTATCCTTGGATGCCAAAACAGTCAGCATAATCAGTGTCATCAAGGGATGGGGTTTCGTTCTCCTGACCGCTGTTCTTCTGTATGCAGTGACTCGAAAGTACCTGAATGACTCCAGCAAAGCCGTGCGCAGACAGGTAGAGCTTGAACGGCGTTGGGAATTCGCGCTTGATGTCGCTGGGGACGGTGTGTGGGACTGGCGGCTGGATAAAGAGCGTTATGATTATGCCGGCAGGTGGACTGATTTGTTAAACCAGTGTGGTGGACAAGCTGGACACCAGGAAACATGGCTAAATGTTATCCATCCAGATGATCTGGAACCATTTCAAAAGGCTGTCAATGATCACATACGAGGGCTGACGGAGAGGTTCGAAAATGAACATCGTGTGACCTGTCCCGGGCACAACACGAAATGGCTATTGGCGCGAGGCCTTGGTACTGAACGAGATGCTGATGGCAGAGCGAGGCGGTTCAGCGGAGTGGTTATTGACATCACCAAGCAAAAAGAAGTGGAACATGAACTTAGAATTGCTGCCACTGCATTTGATTCCAATGAAGCCAAAATGATCACTGACACCAGTAAGAGAATTGTCAGGGTTAATCGCGCTTTCACCTTAATCACTGGCTATTCACAGAATGAAGTTATCGGTAAGGACCCCTCCATTCTGAAGTCCGGTATCCAATCCACCGACTTCTATCGTGAAATGTGGCGCAGCATCCATGAAAAAGGCTATTGGCAAGGTGAAATCTGGAATAAAAGAAAAAATGGTCAAGAGTACCCAGAATGGCTTCGAATTAACGTCGTCAAAGACGCCAGAGGTGTGGTGACCAACTATATCGCTTCTTTCAATGATGTCAGTGATTTGAAACAGGCTCGCAGGCAGATTGATCACCTGTCTCATTACGACACACTAACACACCTGCCTAATAAACAGTCCATGATGTCCATGCTCGATGAAGTCACCATGTCTTCAGACAGGACAAGTAAATATGCTGCTTTGATGTTTGTTGATCTGAAAAATTTCAAAGCGCTCAATAGTGCGATGGGTCATAGCATCGGTGATGTCATTCTCGAAGAGTTAAGCGCCAGATTGTCAGATGCTTCTCAACACATCGCTGTTGCAAGGTACGGTGGAGACGTGTTTGCCATACTTGTCAGTCACATTGGAAGTGACATGGACGACGCCGCATACAATGCCCACCAGCTGGCAGAATTAATGATTGCAAAAACCTCGGAACCGGTGATGGTTGATGACTTCCAGTATCGGGCGGATATTCGGGTAGGCATCAGCATTTTTCATCCAAAAGATAATGCTGCCAATGAAGTATTACGTCAGGCAGAAATGGCGATTAATGAAGCCAAAATTCTGGATACCACCGGTATTGTCTTCTTTAATGAAGACATGAAGCTCAGAGTAAACCGACGATTCCAGCTAGAAACCAAGCTACGAGAGGCTATTCCTCAGCAGCTGTTTCTGACTATGCAATTACAAGTAGAGAGCGACGGTCACCCATCAGGGGCCGAGGTGCTCATCCGGTGGAGAGATCCTGATGATGGCATCGTTTCTCCTGCTGAGTTTATCCCCGTTGCTGAAAAAACAGGACTAATCAATCAGATTGGAGACTGGGTTTTATCTTCGGCA
>NZ_DIAC01000001.1:0-283 GCF_002414625.1 Methylophaga sp. UBA5088
CTGTGCCAGCCGGGTTTGCAGGCGTTGCTGATAGCCATCTTCTGCATAGACAGTTTCCAAATCACCACTTTCGACCAACTCACGCAAACGCTGTGGTTGCCTGTCGCCCTGATTCAACACATACTCACTGGCCGTTAATACTTCAGAGGCAGAATCAAGCAGATTTTGCTTATCCTGCAGAATCGATTGCCATCGTTCTGTAAGTTGTGTTGTGGTCATTTTTGCCTCATTGGATATTTCAAAATGCACAGTCATTGAAAATGTGTCTAAACTAACAGAACAT
>NZ_DIAC01000001.1:484-3231 GCF_002414625.1 Methylophaga sp. UBA5088
ACCGCATTTCACCCCAAAAAGCGTTTCTGATCGGGTGGCGCTGGCAATTGTAAAATTTATGCGTTTTTTTGCTGACGTCTTTTTTTCCGGGCGTTACGGACATCGTGCTGTCGTACTGGAAACGGTTGCAGCCGTACCTGGCATGGTTGGCGGGGCTCTTCAGCATCTTCGTTCACTGCGCCGGATGCAAAATGATGATGGCTGGATCAGTACTTTGCTGGAAGAAGCTGACAATGAACGCATGCATCTGCTTACCTTTGTGCATATTGCCAAACCAAGCTGGTTCGAACGCGTGTTGATTATCATTGCTCAGGGTGTGTTTTATAACTTGTTCTTTATTTTATATATTTTCTCATCTCGAGTAGCCCATCGAATTGTTGGTTATCTTGAGGAAGAAGCTGTGTACAGCTATACCGAGTATTTAGCAGGTATCGATTCAGGCAAATACGAAAACGTAGCCGCACCGCAAATTGCCATTGATTACTGGAACCTGCCACAGGATGCGCTGCTACGTGATGTAGTGTTAGTTGTAAGAGATGATGAGGCCAAGCATCGTGATGTAAATCATGATTTTGCCAATCAATTGCAAAACGCCTAATATGCCGCTGAATGAAGTAACAAATCGGGTTAGATTCTAACCGCGCTGACAGACAAGGACGACTATGGCGACTTTATTATTTCGACTCAACAATGTACCTGAAGACGAAGCGGAAGACGTTCGGCAATTGCTGGACGATAAAGGCTTTGCCTTTTACGAAACTCAGGCTGGATTTTTTGGCCTTGGTGTGGCAGCCATCTGGTTGATAAATGATGAACAACTGCCTATTGCCAAAGCCACGCTCGATGAATATCAGGCCAAACGCGCTATAGATCAGCGTCAGCAATATGAAAATCTGCGTGCAAATGGCGAAATACCGGGATTTTTCCAATCCATTTTTCAGCATCCATTTCGCTTTATAGGCGTATTACTGTTAATAGCCTTTGTATTGAGCCTGATGTTGATTCCTTTCTGGAAAACATTACACCCTTAAAAGCTCTTTTCAATTTAATTAGCCCAAAAAAAAACCCCACCTCTTTCGAGGCAGGGCTTTTTTGTGTGCTGAGAGCGATGCTGTAACGAATTACATCATGCCGCCCATGCCGCCCATATCAGGCATTGCAGGTGCATCTTCTTTTGGCAGTTCAGCGATCATCGCTTCTGTTGTCAGCATCAGGCCAGCAACGGAACCTGCATTTTGTAATGCAGTACGAGTGACTTTAGTTGGGTCAAGAATACCCATATCAATCATATCGCCGTATTCACCTGTTGCCGCGTTGTAACCATAGTTACCTTTACCTGCAACAACTTCATTCAAGATAACAGATGCTTCAGCACCCGCGTTTGTAGCGATTTGACGTAAAGGCTCTTCCATTGCACGACGCGCAATTTTGATACCCATGTCTTGATCATGGTTGTCACCACGCAGTTCGCCCAGAGAGCTTTCTGCACGAACAAGAGCAACACCACCACCAGCGACGACGCCTTCTTCAACCGCAGCACGAGTAGCATGCAACGCATCTTCAACGCGTGCTTTCTTCTCTTTCATTTCCATCTCGGTAGCCGCACCAACACGGATAACAGCAACACCGCCAGCTAATTTAGCGACACGTTCTTGCAGTTTTTCTTTGTCGTAGTCAGAAGAAGATTCAGCGATTTGTGTGCGAATTTGTTCAACACGTGCTTGGATTTCATCTGCACGGCCAGCACCATCAACGATAGTGGTATTTTCTTTGCTGACAGTGATTTTCTTCGCTTGACCTAAGTGATCCAAAGTCACTTTTTCCAGGCTCAGACCGACTTCTTCAGAAATCACAGTACCACCAGTCAGAACAGCGATATCTTCTAACATCGCTTTACGACGGTCACCAAAGCCAGGCGCTTTAACAGCACAGACTTTCACGATACCGCGCATATTGTTCACAACCAGTGTGGCTAAGGCTTCACCTTCCACATCTTCAGAAACGATCAATAATGGACGGCTAGATTTCGCGACAGCTTCTAGAGTTGGCAGCAAATCACGGATGTTTGAGATTTTTTTGTCGAATAACAGCACATACGGATCTTCCAGTTCTGCTGTCATAGTTTGTTGGTCGTTAACAAAGTATGGAGACTGGTAGCCACGATCAAACTGCATACCTTCAACGACGTCTAATTCGTTTTCAAAGCCGCTACCGTCTTCAACGGTGATAACGCCTTCTTTACCGACTTTTTGCATGGCTTCAGCAATAATTTTACCGATTGAAGCGTCAGAGTTAGCTGAAATAGTACCGACTTGAGCAATCGCTTTATCATCATCACATGGTGATGACATAGTACGCAGTTGTTCAACCGCAGATTGAACTGCTTTGTCGATACCACGTTTCAGATCCATGGGGTTCATACCAGCAGTAACGGCTTTCATACCTTCACGCAGAATAGCTTGTGCTAGAACTGTCGCTGTAGTTGTACCGTCACCAGCAGCATCAGAAGTGTGCGAAGCCACTTCTTTTACCATTTGGGCGCCCATGTTTTCGTATTTGTTTTCCAGTTCGATTTCTTTCGCGACTGAAACACCGTCTTTCGTGACGGTAGGTGCACCGAAGCTTTTATCTAAAACAACGTTGCGACCTTTTGGTCCCAGTGTGACTTTTACTGCGTTAGCCAGTGTATTCACACCTTTAACCATTAACTGACGTGCGTCTGCACCAAATTTGACTTCTTTAGCAGC
>NZ_DIAC01000001.1:3328-3501 GCF_002414625.1 Methylophaga sp. UBA5088
ATTTGACTTCTTTAGCAGCCATTGTAGTTATTCCTCTTATTCTTTAATAAAGCAAATGAATCCAGGGATTAGCCTTCGATAACAGCAACAATGTCATCTTCACGCATGACTAACAGTTCTTCACCGTCAACCTTAACTTCAGTACCGGCATATTTGCCAAACAGTACTTTGTC
>NZ_DIAC01000001.1:3599-4443 GCF_002414625.1 Methylophaga sp. UBA5088
TGATTTGCCAAACAGTACTTTGTCACCCACTTTTACCGCCAAAGGGCGAACTTCGCCTGAATCTGTAACCTTGCCATCACCTGCAGCAAGAATTTCACCGCGAGATGGTTTTTCTGCGGCGTTATCAGGGATAACGATACCGCCAGCGCTCATTGTTTCTTCTTCCATGCGACGAACAATCACACGATCATGAAGGGGACGAAGATTCATCTGTATTTCCTCCGAAAAAATGTCTATTAATGACTAACTTAAATTGTAGGGAACTCATAGAATGGGGTTACAAAACCCGCTTTCAAGGGGGCTAAGCAAAAAAATTTAAAAATTTTTATCGAAGATGATGTTTATCATCGTCATCGACCACTTCCCCATCAATCACATCACCTTCACGATAATCTGATCGATAGCGTTGTTGTGAAAAAGCATCACCACGCTTTTGTGTGTAAAAAATACGACTATTCTTGGCTAATTGTTTAATCACACTCTGCCTGACGGCTGGCACTAGTAGCAAAAAACCAAAGGTATCGGTGACAAACCCGGGCGTTAGTAACATCGCCCCAGCGATAACCAAGCACACCCCTTCCAACATCTCTGTGGCAGGAATTTGGCCGCTGGCCATGGAGCTTTGTGCTCGTTGTAATGTTTGAAAACCTTGTAAACGAAGTAAAAACGCACCTAGAACAGCGGTGGCCACCACCATAAATATAGTCGGTAATGCACCAATCACATCGCCAACCTGTATCAACACATAGATTTCAACGATGGGGATAATTAAAAAAATCAGTAATAAAATTCGAAACATAGGACGTCCAAAGGCATAGTTATATAGATGGATATTGGTGCGGTT